>ONNL01000197.1 GCA_900319195.1 uncultured Ruminococcus sp.
GGTGGACGCCCAACGGAAGTGCCCTTGGGGTACACCTCTGCGAAGCAGAAGCACCGACCGAGCCGACAGGCGAGACGATGTCCGAAGCACAGAGGGTACGGGGCGCTGTTGGCGAAACCCTTTGTCTCAAAAGGGTTTCCCTCAATCAATCGTACAAAACTCCCATATCAGTGCATGGTCAATCAGATGCCCTGTTCCCTTTTTTATGCGAAATGATCTTTCTGAGCTTGGGCAGACAAAACTCAAGCACAGCGCAGTATTTGTCGATAACTGTGATAACGTAGGACTCGCTGTATTTTGGGAGCGGTCGTGTCATCGGCCACATATGCTTCTCGATAATATCCTTTTCAAGAGGGGATATTTCGGTTATCTGCCCTGCATTCTCAAGCGCAGAGAGCGAGTGCATAAGGCTGTATGAGGGCTGATCCTTTGTCCTTGCGGACTTGTATTCCTTTCTGTCGTCGTAGAAGAGGTCGTGCATAAGACCTGCTCTTGCGGCTGAACGCGCATTGAGCCTCAGCTTGCGGCAGACGATATAGCTGTAATATGATACGTTAAGACAGTGCTGAAAACGAGTTGTGGAAATGTGGTGAGTTATGAGCCTGAGCCTTTCGAGTTCTTCGCAGTAGACAATATCGCACACACACGAATAATACCCCGTGTATGAGAGGTCCTTCTTTGAACAAATAGCTTTGAGCATATAAAGCCTCACTTTCAGAATATCCGACATTTTATGATCATGTCTTTGTAACATTATACTACAAGTAAAATAAAAATGCAATAGTTTTCTGAAAAAATTTCTGTGAAACTCTGAAAATGTTCAAAAATTGCGGGATATCCCGAAACACAGCACTATGTAAATTTTATTTCTTTTTCTCTGCCATTTTCTTGCTCTGGCTGAGCTTACGGAGCGTATAACCCTCGTTTATCTTCATGACACCGCGGTCTATCGCAAGTGCATAGTCGGGGATGTCACGGGTGATAGTAGTGCCTGCCGCCGTATAGACAGCCTTTCCGAGAGCAACGGGAGCGATGAGGTTCGTATTGCAGCCGATGAAGCAGTTATCACCGACAGAGCAGCGGCTCTTTTCGATACCGTCGTAGTTTACGGTGACTGTGCCCGCGCCGATGTTGACCTTCCTGCCGATGTCGCTGTCACCGATATATGCGAGGTGAGCGATAGCGGTCTTGTCACCGATAACGGAATTCTTTATCTCGACGAAGTTGCCTATCTTAGCGCCGCTCTTGACAACGCTGTTCGGGCGGATATGTACGAACGGTCCCATATTTGCACCGCTCTCTATCTCGGAGTCGTAAGCCTGCACCGCGTTGAGCTGTACATTATCCCCCACCTTGCAGTTCACGATAACGGTATTCGGTCCGACCTTGCAGCCGCTTCCTATCTTAGTACCCTGACGCAGAATGGTGTTCGGGAGTATCTCCGTGCCTGCGCCTATCTCGACACCGCGTTCAATGATGATACCGTCGGTGCATACGAAGCCTACGCCGTTTATGAGGTGCTTTTCTATGACAGCCATACGTGCGTAGTTGTTGAGCTCAAGGAGATCCTTGCGGTCGTTTGCGCCCTTGATGATGTCAGCATTTGCCGACTTATAGGCACCTGCGCTCTTGCCCTCAGCGAGAGCTATCGAGATAGTGTCCGTGAGGTAATATTCGTGCTGAGCGTTCTCACAGGTGAGCTTGCCGAGCATTTCGATGAGGTCGGCAGTCCTGAACCAGTAAGCGCCCGAATTTACTTCCTTTATGAGCTTCTGCTGCTGAGTAGCGTCCTTCTGCTCGACAATTCCGCGGATACCCTTGTCTGTGCGGAGAATGCGTCCGTAGCCGTGAGGGTCGTCAAGCTCAGCTGTGATGACTGTTACAGCATTTCCGTCACCGATATGCTGACCGAGCGATTCTCTTATCGTATCGGGGTCGATGAAGGGAGCGTCGCCGCAGAGCACGAGAGTGTTTCCACTCGTGTCGTTTTCAAGAAACGGTACAGCCTGCATTACCGCATGACCTGTGCCGAGACGCTCTGCCTGCAATACTGTCGTGTATTTGCCGCCGAGATATTCGTCTATCATCTCGCCCTTGAAGCCCTTAACTACGCATATATCCTCAATTCCTGCACCCTCGCAGGCAGTTATCACCCAGTTGAGCATAGGCTCACCGAGCACCTCGAAAAGCGGCTTCGGCATATCCGCCTTCATGCGCTTGCCCTGTCCGCCTGCTAAGATTATCGCTTTATTCATAAATATAAACCTCCCTGAAAGGTCAAAGTGACCTTAAAATTACATTATTTTACACATTAATATTATTACAAACTTTAACTTTATTTTCAAGTCTTTTTCCTTATATTTATTTCTTTTCACAAATTTTTGTGCAAAGTGCAGTAAAAACGGGTGACAATTTTTATAAAGTTATATATGGTATTTTACGGAAAAATATGTTATAATAATTATAAGCGAATGCTGATGTGATGTCCGCGTTCGGTAATGTTTAAAATTGGAGGTAAATACCAATGGCAAAAAAATATTGTTACCTTTTCTCTGAGGGTAATGCCAACATGAGAGAGCTTCTCGGCGGTAAGGGTGCAAACCTCGCAGAGATGTCAAACATCAAGCTTGATGGTTCGGGCGAATCTTTCCCTGTTCCTCAGGGCTTCACTATCACAACTGAAGCTTGCACACAGTACTATGAGGACGGCGGTATCTCTGACGAGATCATGGCTGAGATCAATGAGTACATCGTAAAGCTTGAGGGTATCACAGGCAAGAAATTCGGCGACAAGCAGAATCCGCTCCTCGTTTCAGTACGTTCAGGTGCTCGTGCTTCAATGCCCGGCATGATGGATACTATCCTTAACCTCGGTCTTAATGAGACTGTTGTTAACTCTATCGCTGAACAGTCAAACAATCCGAGATGGGCTTGGGACTGCTACAGAAGATTCATTCAGATGTATTCCGACGTTGTTATGGAAGTCGGCAAGAAATATTTCGAGCAGCTTATCGACGCTATGAAGGAAAAGAAGGGTGTTAAGCAGGACGTAGAGCTTGATGCTGACGACCTCAAGACACTTGCAAATCAGTTCAAGGCTGAGTATAAGAGCAAGATTGGCAAGGACTTCCCTGACGATCCTAAGGAACAGCTTATCGGTGCTATCAAGGCAGTATTCAGATCATGGGACAACCCCAGAGCTAACGTATACCGCCGTGACAACGATATCCCGTTCTCATGGGGTACTGCTGTAAACGTACAGTCAATGGCTTTCGGAAACATGGGCGATGACTGCGGTACAGGTGTTGCCTTCACACGTGACCCTGCAACCGGTGCAAAGGGACTCTTCGGTGAATTCCTTACAAACGCACAGGGCGAGGACGTTGTTGCCGGTGTTCGTACACCTATGCACATTTCTGAGATGGAGGAGAAGTTCCCTGAGGCATTCAAGACCTTCAAGGACGTTTGCTCTACTCTCGAGAAGCACTACAGAGATATGCAGGACATGGAGTTCACTGTTGAACA
>ONNL01000159.1 GCA_900319195.1 uncultured Ruminococcus sp.
CGTTGAGACTGCAAGCTGTACATACGGCGAGTGGACAGACAACGGCAACGGTACTCACTCACGTACTTGCAAGAACTGCGGTCACGTCGAGACTGCAAGCTGTACATACGGCGAGTGGACAGACAACGGCAACGGTACTCACTCACGAATTTGCGAGGACTGCGGTCATGTCGAGACTGCAAGCTGCATCTACGGCGAGTGGACGATAAACATGGACGGCACTCGTTCAAGGGTCTGCACAGTCTGCGGACACGTTCAGACCGAGAAGCTTGAGGGCATCATAAAGGGTGACCTCACGGGCGACAACAAGGTATCGGTATTCGACCTTATCCTCATGAGGCGCTGGATAACGGCTGCCACGGTTGACAGCGTCACCGCTCTCACCTGCGATTTCAACAACGACCAGCAATTCACAGTTGCGGACCTTGTAGCAGTGAGCAAGTTCATGTCAGGCTGCTGATACACACAAAAACAGACAGCTCATACGAAATTCGTATGAGCTGTTTTTATGTTTATTTGGTTTTTTCGAGGGAGAACAGCCGTGCGCTAAACGGCGGTATGTTCATGTCGATGTGGTCCTTGTAGTAATTGAAATCGGTGCTGCCCTCTTTGGTGCGTCCGTTGAATTTCTGCCAGTCGGAATCGACGAGCAGAGTCACCTCATATCCCTCACCGACCTTCACTGTATAGTTCGACTGGAACCAGTCCGACATATTGATGACTGCCAGTATATCGCCATCTGCGCTCTTTCGCCTTATCGCATAGATACAGCGGTCCGCAGACTTGCAGTCGTCCCACATGAAGTTCGTCGGGTCATAGTCATAGTAGAGTGCACTGTGCGTCAGATAGATCTCATTGAGCGTTTTCACATATTCGCGGAACGAATCATGGAGCGGATATTTCAGCATATCCCAATCCTGCTGACGCTTTTCGTCCCATTCTCTGAGCTGTCCGAACTCGCTGCCCATGAAATTCAGCTTCTTGCCCGGGTGTGCTATCATGTACATATACAGCGCCTTTGCCTGCGGGAATTTGTCGTCGTACTGACCGTTCATCTTCTGCACTATCGTCGCCTTGCCGTGCACCACCTCGTCGTGCGAGAGCGGCAGCACATAGCGCTCATTGTAAAAGTACAGCATGGAAAATGTCAGCTTGTGGTAGTCACGGGTGCGGTATATGGGCGAGCTCTGCATATATTCGAGTGTGTCGTGCATCCAGCCGAGGTCCCATTTATAATCGAAGCCGAGACCGTTCTCGGAAATACTCTTTGTAACTCCGCCGTAGTCGGACGAGTCCTCAGCTATCATCATGACATTCGGATAGCGGCTCTTGATGCCCGAATTAAGTCCCTGTATGAACCTTACCGCGTCGAGATTGACACCGCGTCCCTCCTCGCCCTGCCAGTAGATAAGGTTACGGACAGCGTCGATACGGAGACCGTCGAAGTGGTACTCCTTCAGCCAGTATTCCGCCGCGGACTGCAAAAAGCTGCGCACGTCGCCGTGAGCGTGCATGAAGTTGCAGCTTCCCCACTCGTTGTAGCCGATGTCAGCGCTCGGGTACTCATAGAGATGAGTGCCGTCATACTTGTAGAGCGCGTAGTCGTTGACTGCGAAGTGAACGGGCACAAAGTCCAGTATCACACTTATCCCTGCATTGTGAAGACTGTCCACAAGGAATTGCAGGTCAGAGGGCTTTCCGTAGCGTGAGGTCGGTGAGAAAAATCCCGTTGACTGATAGCCCCATGATTCATCCGCAGGGTGCTCAGAAAGTGGCATGAACTCAACACAGTTGAATCCGAAGTCGGTGAGGTAGTCCACGAGGAGCGGCGCTATCTCGCGGTATGTGTACCAGTCGCCGTCCTCGTCGGAGGGACACTTCCACGAGCCGAGGTGCATTTCATAGATATTCAGCGGCTTGTCGAAGCCGACAGTGCGCCTTGACATCCACTCGCCGTCAGTGAATTCATATTCGGAAATACTGCGTATCACCGAGCAAGTCCCCGGGCGCACCTCAGCGCCGAAGCCGTAGGGGTCGCAGTGGTCGAGGAACTTCCCGTCCTTGTCGTAGATACGGTACTTATAGCGGTCGCCCTCATGAGCCTTTTTGGTTGTGACCGAGAAGAAGGCGCCGTCCTCAGAGCGCTTCATCGGGATTTCCTCCCAGTCGGAAAAATCGCCTATCACCGACACTTTCAGCGCATTCGGAGCATAGGTGCGGAAGGTGACGGAATTCTTTCCGATGTGAGCACCGAGCTCATTATAAGCGTCATAGCATGAGCCGCCATAAAATTTGTTGATGTCCATAATATCACCTGTCACTTTCTTTATTTGGTCGGTCAGCATGGGAGCCGCCGTTTATTTTTGGGGAATGCTGTTTTGTGTGGTCGGCATTTGCCTGTCAGTTGTAATTCTTTGCGAGCTTGTAGTCCACCGCTCCCGAGAATGCGTCCATAGCAATGTCCTCGTTGCCGTCATTCGCCACGAGATACGTATTCTTGTAAAACAGCGGAATGAAGCCGTATGTCCCGAGGAGCGACTTCTCCGCTGAGGTATAGGCAGTAACGAGCTCCTGCACCGTTGCACAGCGGCGGATATCGTCACTGTGGGGAATCCCGTCAAATGCCGATTCGAGACACTTTTCCGTCTCAAACTGCTCCGCCACCGACATACCGCTGTTGTAGTCCGCAGAGAGCGGATACAGAGCCACGCTGTACTCACCCGCGGCAAGCCTGCGCTCATACTCCGAGGCGGTAACGTCCTCGATACCGAGGTAAATGCCGAGCGAGTCCTGCCACCTCTGCGAGAGCGTGTGGAGATAGTCCGAGTTCACAGTATCCGCACAGACCATTATCTTCATGCCGTCAACAGAGCCGACATTCAGCTCCTTCAGCGCCTTTTCAAAGCACCCATTTGCTGCGGCAAGGTCATAGCAGCCGAACTGCTTATCCGAGGAGAGCTCCCTGTAACTGCGTCCGCCGAGCGTCACCGCAGGAGGTATAAGTCCGTAAGCCGCCGTAACATCACCGCTCAGCTCTCCCGAGAGCGTATCACGGTCAAGCGAATATGCAAGCGCCTTTCGGAGATTTTCGTTCCCGAAGCAGCTGTCCTTGGGGTTAAATATGAGTCCGAGAGTTGTCGCACGAGAGCTTGTCACCGCGTACTTTTTGGAGCTGTAAGCGGCACTCATCGTCGAGATGCAGTCAGCCTTGCCCTCCTTGAAACAGCCGCGCACAGCGTTCTCGCTCTTCTCGATAGAAAAGCTCAGAAGCGAGGGACATATCTCATTCGTATCGTTCTCATTCGCTGCGTTTTTCTTCATATAAAGGATATTATGAGTTCCGTATTCGTCATAGAACCACTGGCGGACAAAGAAAGCGCCGTTTGACATCACCGACTTGTCGTCAAGTCCGTAGCGTCCCTTTGTCGAGTCAAAGAACTCCTCGTTGCACGGGAATGCCGCCTGTGTTGCAAGCAGTCCTATGAACTCCGCGGAGGGATAGTCGAGGGTTATCTCGAGCTTATAGTCCCCGACCGCTGTAACTCCGGCGTTCTCAGTACCCGATTTTCCTGCGATTATATCCTCGCCGTTTTTTATGCATGAGAAGTCCCTTGCGTACGGCGACTGCATTTTCGGGTCAAGCACACGTCTCAGTGCAAACACATAGTCGTCGGCAGTCACAGGGAAATACTCGTCGTCATCGACAATGTCGTCGTCGTTTTTATCATAGAACCAGTAATTGTCCTCGCGCAGAGCAAATGAATAGGTCAGCCCGTCGGGAGAGACCTCATAGCTCAGCGCATTCTGACAGGTGATATTCCCGTCACTGTCGGCGCTGAGAAGTCCGCTGTAAAGGTTCTTTATAACCGTCGCAGAGGCGCTGTCGTCCGCAAACTGCGGGTCAAGACTCTGCGGATTTGCAGGGAGCGCCGCGTTGTAAAGATGACCTGTCCCCTCGCCCTTATCTTTTTTTCCGCAAGAGGTAAAGGTAGCCGCAAGCACTGCTGCCGCAGTCAATACAAGTGTGATACGATTCACGTCTGTCTCCATTCCGCTGCACTTTATCTTCCGATAATAGAAGAATATCCCCTGCAGCAAGGGGACATCCTCATATGTTATTTCAGCATTTGATTTTTTAAGGCAATACCGCACAGCCGTCAGGCGGGCTTTGTGCGGTGTTGCCTTAATAGTCATTTATCCGGACGGCGTTCGCATTTGCCTATTATACCACAAATCCTCAGTCTGTCAAGACTATCGTGTTTGTGAGGGTTTGCAAATACGCAAACGCCGACCCGAAACGACCACCAAAAAAGTTCTTTGCCCTATTATTTCAGTTCATTTCGACCGTTACCACAAAGCCGTCAACATTGTTGCCCGATACCTGATAGGTAAGACCTGCGGGGACGGGTACGTCCGTATTGCCCTCGGCATTTGCCGGGACGTAATACACTCCGTAGAGCTTGTCACCGACATTTATCTCGAGCGGCTTTTCATTAGTGTATGACTTTATCTGCTCGATATACTCCTCAAGGCAGAGGTTATTCTGCTTCATGTATGTCGCATGGGGAGCTCCGACATAGCGATAGGTATAAGTCCTCGACTCCTCACCCGTTGAGGTTTCCTTGCCGCTCGGGAATCTCACAACAAAGCCGTAGCTTGCCGCATTTTCATCTATCCAAGAATAGATGCCCGTTGCGGAGTAGTATCCCGCATTTGAACCGTCTGTGGGGAAGATGCCCATATCGAATGTTCTTCCCGTATGGTAATCGGTGAAGCCGCCGTTGAATTTTGAGTCGCCGTTGGCATACCTGGCATTCTGCTCCTCGATAGTACGGTAGCCGCCTATTATGTAAATATCGGTGTTGTGCTGTGCGTTGTAGAAAGCCTCCATCATCGCGTCGAGATGCGAAAGTGTGTCGGAGTCAAGCTTCACAACATAGTCGCTTACGTTGTAGTAATCGCTCTTGAAGTGGTCATAGAGCGTAACGAGCTCGGTGTCGCCCTCGGTGAATGAATAAGGGTGCTCGGAATTTACAAGTATGAGGTCGCCCTGACCAACGTCGGTAGGGAGGTACTGTTCGGTGGTGTACTGCACCGATTCAGCCGCAGTCGAGCCTGCTGTGCCCGATGTTCCGCCCTTTGAGCTCGTATCAAGATTGTCCACGATAGATGTCTCGCTGCTGCCTGTTGAAGATGCTTTTTTCGATGATTTCTTGTCGCTGTCCTTATCGCCGCTGATGGCTTTTGCGCATGATACTATGACCACGATAAGCACTGCAACTCCGAGGAGTGCGGCAACTATCCTGTCGTATCTGATCTTATAATGCTTTGCTGTACTCTGTCTTTTACGGTTCCGTCTATTATAACCGTTGTTCATAAATAGAGATCGCCCCTTAACAAATATACAAAATTTTATATTTAAGTCAAATTATACAGACTATAATTTTTTACTCACACAATGAATATTATACCACATTTTTCCCTATTTGTAAAGGGGTGAATTATTAATTCTTCAAATTTTTTTATTTAAGAAAATGTTTCCTGCCTTTGCATATTCACACAAACCTATTGACAATAGCGCTTTAAAGGTGTATAATTTTAATAAAGAATCTGCTGTATTCAATCGAAAGGGTGAGCATTTTGACCGAATATCTTACAAATTACATGAAGTACATAACCGATAAGCTCGCAAATTGCAGAGAAAGCAGTGAATTAGAGGAAATACTCGCGGAGCACAAGGACAAGATCGCCTTTATGCAGCACGAGAGGATAGTCCACTTTCTCGTGACAATGATGTTCGCGCTGATAGTCACTGCCTTTATCTCCGTGTCGCTTTTCACTCAAAATCTCGGAGTACTGGTGCTTGTGACCATTATCATCGTCCTGCTCGCGTTTTACATCAAGCACTACTACTTCCTTGAAAATACCGTGCAGAAAATGTACGTCGTATACGACGATATACTGAAAAAGCGCCGTGAATTTGCGGAGGTAAGCCATGAGAAAAACTGAAACAGCAAGGCTCGCGTGTGAGGAGCTCGAAAAGTTCTATCCCGACGCGGACTGCACTCTCGACTACGAAAAGCCGTATGAACTGCTAATCTCGACTCGGCTCGCGGCTCAGTGCACAGACGCAAGGGTCAACATCGTAACACAGGAGCTTTACAAAAAATACCCCACGCTCGAATCCTTTGCAGAAGCCGATATTTCCGAGCTTGAACAGGCAGTCAAGCCGTGCGGCTTCTATCACACAAAGGCTAAGAACATCAAGGAAATGTCAGGTCAGCTCATAGAGCGGCACGGCGGCAGAGTCCCCGACACAATGGAGGAGCTGCTCGCTCTGAGCGGAGTTGGACGCAAGACCGCAAATCTCATTCTCGGTGATGTCTACGGAAAGCCTGCCGTCGTCACAGATACCCACTGCATTCGTATCAGCCGCCGTCTCGGTCTCACAGCTTACAAGGAGCCTGCAAAGGTCGAGGCTGACCTCAGAAAGCTCATTCCGCCCGAGGTCTCGAACGCTTTCTGCCACAGGACAGTGATGTTCGGTCGTGAGATATGCACGGCAAGAAGCCCGAAATGCAGCAAATGTCCGCTCAGCTATTTCTGTAAGGAGCATGGTGCAAATTCAAAGTAACAGGAGGAATAAGATATGTTGTTTGATTTTCAGTTAAGTACAACGGAAGAGGGACTGACCGACATCACGGGTGAGGTCGAGGCAGCAGTCAAGGAGAGCGGTATCAACGAGGGGATTTGCGTTGTTTTCTGTCCCCACACAACCGCCGCAATCACCATAAACGAAAACGCAGACCCCGATATCAAGGACAAATTCATCACGGGAATGGATCTCGCATTCCCCGATATGCCGGAAATCGAGCACTCGGGCGACAACTTTGACGCACATCTCAAGTCCTCGTCGGTAGGTGCGAGCAACACGCTCATAATCAAGGGCGGAAGGCTTCTTCTCGGCAGATGGCAGGGTATCTACTTCTGCGAATTTGACGGTCCCCGCACAAGACAATTCTACGTTAAGATTATAAGGGGATGATGAGATGAACGATATCGAAAAGCTTGCGGAGATAGTCCGCAATTCGCATAAAATAGTCTTTTTCGGCGGCGCAGGAGTGTCCACGGAAAGCGGTATCCCCGACTTCCGAAGCGTTGACGGTCTCTACAATCAGCAGTGGAAATATCCCCCCGAGACTATCCTAAGCCACACCTTCTTCTTGACGGATACCAAGGAGTTTTACCGCTTCTATCGGGCAAAAATGCTCTGCCTTGATGCGAAGCCGAATGCCGCTCACAAGAAGCTTGCCGAGCTTGAAGCCGAGTGCAAGCTGACTGCCGTTGTCACGCAGAATATCGACGGTCTCCACCAAGCCGCAGGCAGCAAAAATGTCTATGAGCTGCACGGGAGCGTCCACCGCAACTACTGCATGAAGTGCCATAAATTCTACGACGCGGAGTTCATGCTCAATTCCGAAGGCGTACCGACCTGCGAATGCGGCGGCACCATAAAACCCGATGTTGTGCTGTACGAGGAGGGTCTCGACGACGCGACTGTCACGGGAGCTATCAAGTCGATAGCTCAGGCGGATACGCTGATAATAGGCGGTACTTCGCTGAATGTCTATCCCGCCGCCGGACTTATAAACTACTTCCGCGGCAAAAATCTCGTCATCATCAACAAGTCTCCCACACAGGCGGACACAAGTGCCGACCTCTGCATTTCGCAAAATATCGGTGAGGTCTTTTCGCAGATATAAAATCAGCTCCTGTTTCATCCGAAGCAGGAGCTTTTTGCGTTATCACGTCATTTTTCGATATTTCGTCGGTGTTATGCCGACTATTTTTTTGAACTGCCGCATGAAGTGCTCCTCGTTGTCATAGCCGCACATCGCCGCGACCTGCGAGACAGTACACGATGTCTCTCCGAGTATCTCCTTCGCCTTCTCTATCTTGCCGTTTATCACGTCCGTAATGCACGAGACTCCGAACACCTCGCGGTAGATGTGCTGAAAATACGAACGCGACATACTCACGTCCGCCGCCATTGTATCGACATTCCACTTCTGCTGCGGATTGCGGTATATCTTCGAGCGCAGGTCCATGAGCGCCGCATAATGAGGGTCCGCGGTCTGCATCACCTTTGAGTCACTCTCCGCATTCTCACTCACCTTGACGAGCAGCATACGCATGAGCGAATCGAGCATTTTCAGTCTGCGCGACCTCTGCGAGTAAAATTCCGAGTCGATATTCCGCACGAGCGAGTCCGCAAACTCTGCGTCGGGTATCTGCACGGGGACATTCCTCACAAGCTCAAGGGACTCAATAAACTCCAAATCTCCGCTGACCTCAAAGCAAATCCAGTCGCAGACTAAAATCTCTCCGTCCGCGGAATACTCCGCCGCAGTCTTTCCGTCAAAGAGCACGGCAGTCCCGGGAGCTGTATGCAGCCACATATCATTCACGCGAAAACGTGCGCGGCTTTTCATGAGGATAAGCGTCCACACCTCGCCCGAAGCGGCACGGCGGACGGAATAGTCCCTGCCATATGCCGAATTATAGCCGATACTTACTATGTTCACCCTTTGCCTCCCATAATGAATCTCCACTCAATATTCTTCCAGTATTCGCCTGCGTAGTCCACCCCGACCCTTGCGGCTGTGTGGATGTCGGTGCTGAATCCGTCGTCCTCTATCCAAATACGGTCGTTGCCGACTATGCGCTGACCGTTGAAGGAGCCGTCTATTTGCAGATATTTCGTCATTTTCGCGGGACCCCCATGTTCTGTGCCTGCCCTCAGCAGCACTCCCTGCGGAAAGCCCTCCTCGCCCGTTATCACGTTCATCAGCCAGTGCATTCCGTAGCAGAGGTAGACATAGATCATGCCGCTCCTGCCGTATAGCAGCTCTGTCCGTGGAGTGCGTCCCTTTGAGGCGTGGCAGGCAAGGTCCTCCTCGCCTCGATAGGCTTCCGTCTCTGCGATACGCTCGCGGATCACCCTGCCGTCGTCAAGTCTCCGCACAAGCACCTTCCCGACAAGCTCTGGTGCGACCGCAAGGCAGTCACGGTGAAAAAATTCTTCGTTCAGCTTCCTGTTCATGACTTCACTCTCAGTTTCGTTTCAAGCTCTCTGTCAGGCTTAACAAAGGCGGTGTGGTAGTTTGTGAAAATGACCTTTCCCGGCTTTGCACCCACGGGCTTTTTCACGTACCGCGCAAGGCAGTAGTCCACGGGAACAAGGTTGGAATCGCGTCCCTTGCTGTTGACCGCAGCTATGACCGCAGCCTCCTCGATAGTCTTATCGGGCGGTGTTTCGCCGTCTGTGAGTATCAGCACGTGCGAACCTGTTATGGTCTGGACGTGCAGCCACACATCCGATTTTTCAGCAAGCTTCAGTGACAGCTTGTCGTTCTGACAGTTATTCCGTCCGACGAGGATAGTGTACCCGTCGCTCGACTTGTACTCTATCGGCGGCAGAGCCTTCGGCGGCTTCACCTTGCTTCCGCCCGACCTTATATATCCCTGCTCGGAAAGCTCAAGGCGGAGCTGTATGATGTCGTTTTCGGACGTCGCCCTCGTCAGCGAATCGAAAACGCTGTCAAGGTACTGGAGCTCCTCCTCGCCCTTCTTTATGCGGACAGCAAGCACCTTTTCGGCGGTCACAGCCTTCTTGTACTCGTTGTAGTAATGCTGGGCATTCTGCGAGGGAGTCCTTCTCACGTCAAGCTCTATCGTCATCTGCGGCTGTCCCTCGTCGTAGAAATTCTCGACAGTTGCCGAACTGTCGCCCTTTTGTATGCGGTAGATGTTCGCGGATATGAGGTCACCGCAGAGCTTGTATCTGTCCTTTTCGGCGCACTGAATCAGCTCGTCGCGCTGAGCCGCTATTCTTCGCTGAGTACGCTCCGTGAGGTTCACGAGCAGCTTGAAGAGGTCGTTTGCTCGCTGCTTGGTACGCGCGGAGTTGTCGCGCTCGAAGTAGAAATAGTCGAGCAGCTCCGACGCTGTGGGGAATTCCTTCGTAATCATGAGCGGTCCGAACTGCGAAAGCCGCACAAATGAGAAATCCTTGAGCTGTCCCTCCTTTGTGCTGACCGTCGTGAAGCAGCATTCACCGCTATCAAGGCTCTCACGGGTACGCTTTATCGCAAAGAGCAGACGGACGAGCTGGTCGTCGGTGATTTCATCGGACCGGATATGCGCTCCCCTGCCTGCAAAAAAGGTCCACTCACGCGCAAGCACGGGAGAAATGCCCTCGAAGCTGCGTATCAGAACCTTTGAAAGCTCCGCTGAATCCGCACCTCTTACCGCAGCCGTCATTTCCTCGTCTGTTGCCGTCCTGAGATCAAGTCGGCTGCTGCGCGGCGGCATGGTGTACTTCATTCCCGGGAGCACAGGACGCTCACGGGACATCTCGCTGTCAACGCGCTTTATGCTGTCGATGACCCTGCCGTCGAAGTTTATGACCACCAGATTGGAGCAGCGTCCCATTATCTCACACGCAAGCGTTATCGTCACCGTGTCCCCAAGCTCGTTCACGCACTCGAAATCGAGGAAGAGTATCCTTTCAAGTCCGTCCTGACGTATAGCGACAAGTCTGCCGCCGCCGAGACGCTTTCTCAGGAGCATACAGAACATCGGCGGTGTCTGCGGATTGTCCACGCTCTTGGTCGTGATGTGCACACGGGCGCTCCCCGCATTTGCCGAAATATAAAGCTTTTTGCTGCCCTCACGGGTGCGGATGAGAATTATTATCTCCTCGCGTGACGGCTGATAGACCTTGTCCACCTTGCCGTTTATAAGCGGTGCAAGTTCATTTTTTACCGCGTTCAGAAATGCACCGTCCAGTGCCATAAGAATCAGTCCTTTGCTGTAATTTGATAGGTCAGAAGCTCGAAGTCCGCCGTGGTATCAAGGCTGTCGAGTGCGAGCAGCCGCTCCTGCTGAGTTTTTCCCGTCCGATAGTAGTACGGAGTCATTGAAAAAAGCGACTGTATGTCCTCCTGCGACTCAAGATGCATGGAGTAGGTGATCCGCTGTTTTTCGAGGAATTTGAAGCCTTCAAGCTCATACGGTCTGACCACGTTTTTGTACGGCGTGTCATATATCGCCTGTTTCAGTTCCCAGAGGTGATCTTCCGACGGGATCGCCATTATCATTATGCCGCCGTCGCCAAGCACTCTGCGGAATTCGTCCGAGCTGTACGGCGCAAACAGCGTCACGAGCATACTGCATGAGGAGTCCGAAACGGGAATGTGAAAGACGCTCGCAGCAGCATATGTCACCGATTTATTGAGCTTTGCAGCGTAGTCCACCGCAGTTTTTGATACGTCGATACCGTAGATGTCCGCCGCCTTCCCCGACCCTTCAAGTCTGTCGGAGATTGCACTCGTGTAGTAGCCCTCGCCGCAGCCTGCGTCGAGAATACTGCCGCCGCAGGAATACTTTTCGACGGTGCTGCAAAGTGCCTCGCAAAGCGGCGAATAATAGCCTTTTTCGAGGAAGCTCCTACGAGCCTGCACCATGAGCTTGTTGTCGCCGTGGACAGTTTTCCCGATGTGCTTCGAGAGCAGAAGATTCACGTAGCCGCTCCGCGCCCTGTCAAACGAGTGTCCCCTCTCGCACTTGTAGCTGTTCCCCGAAATTTCGAGCTTTGCAGCGCATACAGGACAAGTCAGAATACCCATTTTCACCTCACACATACTCGCACGGGTCGAGTGACTTCTCCGCTATCTCAACATCAAGCTGCGGAAAATTCGATTCGAGTGCGCGGCGGAATTCCCATAGAACAGGGTTTTCGGTGTGGAAGTGTCCGCAGTCAAAGAGCGCGATAGAGCGGTTGTTAGCGTCTATCCAGACATCGTGCTTGACGTCGCCCGTAATGAGCGCGTCGCACCTTTTCTCGGCAGCAAGTCCGAGCATTGAACCGCCCGAGCCCGAGCAAAACGCTATTCTACGGACTAATTTCCGGCCATAGCGGTTCATGCGGACGTACTCGCAGCCGAACATTTCCTTCAAGATTTCCCCGAGCTTTCGCTGCGACACAGCCTCACTCAGCTCGACGATACTGCCGCACTTGTTGCCGTTACCCAAGTCCTCGAACGGCTCAACGGAGACAATTTCAAAATTCTCCTTAAGCTTTGCGAGGATAACGCCGTTGGTGCCGCTCTCCGCAATGTCAACATTTGTGTGCATACATATCGCAGCAATATTGTTATAAATCAAGTTCCATACAGGGTTCTTGCAGTCCACGCTTTTGAGCGGATCAAAGATAATAGGGTGATGTGTGATCATCAGATCAGCATTTTTGTGGACTGCTTCGTTTACCGTCTGATTAGTAATATCAAGGCTCAGGAGCACCGTACTGTACTCGTCGTCCGACCTCTGCACAAGCATACCCGAGTTGTCCCAGTTCATCTGCAAGCCGAACGGATATACCGTGTCAAGATAGTTATAAATATCCTTTATCGAGACTGGCTCCGCGCCGTATATCATCTTCCTTGCAAGAGCGGAATAGTGCACCGCTTCACAGTGGCGGCCGCTCTTTTCAAGATTGTCGCTGATTTTTTGCAGGCGGTGTCCCTCGTTTTTGCGGTACCGCTTTGCCGCACTGTCGTAGCCCTCAAAGAAGCCGTAGAGCGACTTGAACTCCGTCAGCTCCTCCGTCCATCTGTGTTCCGCATCGCACTCCTCCGCGCACATTATAACGTATATTTTATCTCCGTCCTCGACTGCTTTCTCGGTCGTGATACGGAATCCGAGCTTGTAGAGCTCCCTTCTGAGAAAGTCCACCTTCGTCATTGGTTGCAGGATAAAACGTATATGCCCAGCTTTTCCGCTGGTCATTCTCCCCAGTATATCGGCAATTGTCTCTCCGCCCATTCCTGCGATGATTATGTCCGTGACACCCTTCAGGTCTATGTTATCGAGTCCGTCCGAGAGCACAAGCTCTATCTTGTCGGAAAGCTCATTCTTTTCAACAGTATTTCTCGCCGCCTCGAGCGGTCCCTCATTTATATCCGACGCTATTACCCTATCGCACTTGCGGCTCATTACGAGCTCCGCAGCGAGATAGGCATGGTCTGTCCCGACATCGACAGCAGTGCCGTGTCCGCTGACCATTTCCGCGCACATTTTCAGTCTGTTATCAAGCATATAAAAACCTCACACAAAAATTTCGGCGTGCCCGTGCAGACACGCCTGAATGATTAATTATTTCTTATCCTCAAAGTAAGCATTCAGCTTTTTCACCAGCGCCTCAGGGTCAACATTATGAACAAGGCAAGCCTCCTCAACAGTCTCTCCTCTTGAAGCGGGACATCCGAGGCACTCCATATCTATTTCGGTAAAAAGTGCAGCCGCATTATAGTCAGCATCAAGAATATCACCAATTACTGTATCCTTTGTGATCTGCATATTAATCACCCTTTCAGCAGTCGCTTAAAAAATCCATAGCACAGCGATTAGGCTGTGCTATTAGGTTTAGGCTCAAGCCTGATTCATTTTTGCAAAGCACTCACTGCAATAAACAGCTCTGCCCTCTTTGGGTTCAAAGGGGACCTTAGCTTCCTTGCCGCAAGATGCACAAACAGCTGTATACATAACTCTGTCAGCTCTGCTTGCGTTCTTTCTTGCGTCGCGGCAAGCCTTACATCTCTGAGGCTCGTTAACGAATCCCTTCTCCTCATAGAATTTCTGCTCGCCTGCAGTAAAAACAAATTCGTTTCCACACTCCTTGCAGATCAGTGTCTTGTCTTCGTACATTTTTATATACCTCGCTTAAAATATTTGGACCACGGTTGGACTTCCACCCACATCTTTGAAAAACAACGCTCTCTTATTAAGCTACACGGCCGTCACGGAGCCTTTTTCAAGACTCCGTTATATTTAATTTCAAATCACTTATTGTCGCCCGACTTTGCAACGTCCTCCTCAGCAGCCTTCAGAAGCTCAGCCATGTCAAAGTTGAAGTTAGCACTTGAACGGCTTACCTTGTCCTGAGGTGTCTGCGGAGCAGCAGGTGCAGCCGGCTTGGGAGCAGCGGTATTCTGCTGCGGTCTGTTCATGTTGCCGCTGTTATATCCGCCGTTGCCGTTAGCATAATTGCTGCCTGCGGTATTTCCGAATGCCTGCTGTGCAGGTGCCTTAGTATCGGAGTCAAGAGTTGCCTTTGGTGCAGCTGTCGGCTTGAATTCAGCCTTCGGAGCCTGTGCCATCTGGAGCGGCTCGTCATCGGATACAGCATTGCGTGCCTCACCAATAAATGCCTTAGCCTCGTCCATTCTGTCGCCTGCCTGATTTGTGAGACGAGCGATAGACTGCGAGATATCATTGAACTTATTGTTTACGCTGTCGATCTCGTTGCGGAGCATCTTGCGTACTGTAGCAGCCATCTGGTTGACCTTTGCAGCGTGTTTGTTCGCCTCATTGACAGTTGCCTCAGCCTGATCGTTAGCCTCCTTGATGCAGGTCTCAGCAGTGAGATTAGCGCTTGAGATGGTCTTTTCAGCGTCAGAATTTGCTTCCTTGATGATCTGCTCAGCCTTAGAGTTAGCCTCCTTGGTGAGATTATCAGCAGCTCTCTGCGCCTCGATAGTGATCTTGCTTGCAGTCTTCTGAGCCTCTGTAAAGAGTGCGCCCATATCGAATGAAGGTGGTATCATGCCGCCCTGATCTGCCTTTGCCTTGAGTTCAGCGACCTCGTCACTGAGCTTCTTGATCTCTGCATCCTTAGCAGCAGCAGCCTCAGCATCCTTTGCGAGCTTAGCGATCTTTCCGTCCTTATCAGCGGACTCACGAGCCTTAGCCTCGAGCTCCTTAGTCTTAGCAGCAAGGTCAGCATTAAGCTTAGCGAGATCCTGCTTAGCCTTTGTGAGCTCTGCGTTTGCAGCAGCAAGTGCCTGATTATCAGCAGCAGGAGCAGCTCCGCCCTGTGCAGCACCGCCCTTTGCAGCAGCAGCCTTTTCAGCGGCAGCAGCCTTCTGCTCAGCAGCGGCAGCCTTAGCCTCAGAAGCCTTGATCTGATTCTTGAGATTGTCTATCTCCTTCTTAGCAGCTTCAAGTGCAGCAGCAGCCTGAGCGTTCTGAACATTTGCGCCCGCAGGTGCAGCACCGCCGGCCTTGAGCTGTGCTATAAGCTTTTTGCTCTCTTCGAGTTCCTTCTTGGTATCCTCGAGCTCCTTAGTCTTTGTCCTGAGGAGGTTATTGGATTCGTTGAGCTTTGACTGAAGAGTTTCTGCCTGAGACTTGTACTTTGCAAGCTCACGCGGATCGGCAGGACCCATATCCTGCGCTTTTTTCAGCTCGTCCTCAAGTGAAACGATCTTGGAATTAAGTTCATCGAGAAAGGTCATAACGTCTTCCTTAACGAAGCCCTTTTGACCTATTTTGGTTTCTCTTAACACTGTTGGTTCTTCCATATTGCATCTCCATTCCCTGCAGTAAAACTGCGGTAAAAATAATTCAAAGAAAAATAAACCCTTTAACATATTATAACACATTTCATATTCTATTTCAACTATTCAGGTGTAGAAATTTAGCGTTGAATTTAGTGCATATTACTACAAAAACGGAGCTCATTTTGTCGAACCTGTGTTCTTAAATGTTAAATAGGCAAACTAAAAGAGCGGTCTCCCAAACGGAAACCGCTCTGAAAATCTTTTGATCTTATCAGTTACCGAGCATCTTGAAGATGTCGTCGAGGTCATAATCCTGTGACGAAGGTTGTGCAGGAGTCTTAGGCATTGCAGAATTAGTTGTGCCGCCGAGTCCGAGCTCACCAATGAGAGGATTGTCTATCTGGATTATCTGGTCGTCAGGTGTATCAGTAGGCTGAGGCATTGCAGGTGCATCAGGATCATCGAAGCCTGCTGCGATAACTGTAATGTACATCTCATCCTGAAGATCATCTCTGAATGCTGTACCGAAGATGAACTCTACGCCATCAGCAGCAGTATCTGTGATCATCTTTGTAGCATTGTCAACATCGGAGGAGAGAATATCCTCTGACATCGTGATATTGATAAGAAGTCTCTTTGCGCCCGAGATAGAAGTCTCGAGAAGAGGACTCGAAATAACTGCATTTGCAGCGTCTCTTGCCTTGTCCTTGCCCGAGCCGTGACCGATAGCCATGTGAGCAAGACCTGCGCCTCTCATGATAGTGGAAACATCGGCAAAGTCGAGGTTTATGTAGCCCTCCTCAACGATGAGGTCTGAAATGCTCTTGACACCGGTCTTGAGGACATCATCGGAAAGTGAGAATGACTGTTTCATTGTAAGGGGCTTATCGAGACCGACGAGAAGTCTCTCATTCGGGATAACGATAAGTGAATCAACATACTTCTTGAGCTCTGCGATACCTTTTTCAGCCTGAGCCATTTTCTGCTCTCTCTCAAAGAGGAAGGGCTTTGTAACGACTGCAACTGTAAGGATATCCATTTCCTGAGCTATCTTTGCAACAACGGGAGCTGCGCCAGTACCCGTACCGCCGCCCATGCCTGCGGTGATGAATACCATATCTGCGCCCTTGAGATGTGTCTCTATCTCGTCGCGGTTCTCCTCAGCCGAACGCTGTCCGACCTCGGGTCTGTTGCCTGCACCTCTGCCCTTTGTGAGCTTTGTGCCGATCGGTATCTTTGTTGCTGCCTTAGACTTGTTAAGAGCCTTGGCATCTGTATTTATAGCAATGTACTCTATGTTGCTCACACCGGACTCAACCATGCAGTTTACAGCGTTTCCGCCGCCGCCGCCAACGCCGATGACCTTGATATTCACATCAGGCTCAAGAGTTTCCTCGTAATTGAAATCAGACATTTTTTACTCCTCCTATAATCTCCTGCTATTTATCAGGCTAAAAATAACATATTAATCACTCTTATATTTTATCACATTAATCATTTTTTTGCAAGAGGTAAAATATATTTTTTGAATTTCCATGATTTTTACAATGAAAAATCAAAACTCCGCGGCTAATTTGTGCATATTTTAGGGATAAACAGGAGTATTTCCGATAATTTTTTCGTTAATAGCTTATATAGTTCCCATTCTCGTCATAATACCCGTCGGCATAGTCGGCACCGTCATCGTAAGGGCCGTCATCGTATGAACCGTCGTCATAATAGCTATCGTCATACGAGCCGTCGTCATAGCTCTCCTCGGGAGCTTCCTCCTGTATACCGCCGTTTTCATTGTATTGGTCGAATATCGAAGCCTGTTCGGGATTGTTCTCTCCCGATATCTGTCCGCTGTCTATCGTATTGCCCTCAGAATCAGTTGCAGGCTGAGTTGCGGGAGCTATAACTCCCGGCACTTCTGCTGGCTTATCTGTCGTGCGGAAGCTGCACTGATTGGTTCCTATCATCATGAGATAGCCTTTTTTGCCCTTTACGGACTCGTCATTCATTACATTCTCCGCAAGGCTGAGCTTATACGCAACGTCGTCCCACGAGCCCATTTTAAAGACCATTCCGTCCTTGTAGTTTACAACGACCGCAAATTCGTCCGTCATATCAACGGATGCGATCGCCGAAGCGTCCTCGTTAGCGGCACACGCGAGAAATTCCTCAAATGCCGCTCCCTTATGCTTATTGCTCGACGATATCACCTTTCCCGGAGTCATTTCAAGCGGCTCATAGCCGTAGACTATCGGCAGCCCGTCGGTCACAAAGCCGTTATCCGCCAGTATTTTTCCCTTTCGGCTGACAAGGAGAGTACCGTCCTTGTAATTCACGTTATACGCAGGCACACAGCGCGTTACCTTTATATCAACAGATGTCGGGAAGTCCCTGTCCACTGTTGCCGTCTCAACGTACAGCAGCTTCTCGAGTATCCTCTTCTCGCTTTTTCCCGTGTTCATGCGGAGAAGGTTATCCCCCTCCTTTATTCCCGAGGCGGAAACTATCTCCTCCGCGGAATAGACGTCCGATTCGCCCGAGACTCTTATCTCGCTTATGTTGAACAGAAAGGTATAGCTTATCGCAACACCGCCTGCAATGACAAAAGCCGCAACGATAAAGCCGTAGATACTCATTTTCCGCGAGCGCCTTCTCATGCGCTTACGGCTGTTCTCTCTTTCGACATTTGTTTTTTCAACGTCCTTCATACTACTCTCCAAATCTTTTTAAATCTCCGCCGAGTGCTCCCACAGCATCTTCAATACGCTCGTAGCCTCTGTCGATGTGCGATATGCCTGTAACCTCGGAAATTCCCTCGGCAGAAAGTGCCGCAGCCACCATAGCCGCTCCGCCTCTGAGGTCTGTCGCCTCGACGGACGCGCCGTGCAGCCGTTTCACTCCCTTGACTATCGCTACCTTGCCGAGCACCTGTATATCGGCTCCCATTTTCACAAGAGCGTCGGTATGTCTGTATCGGCAGTCAAATATATTTTCCTCAAAAACGCTTGTGCCCTCCGCAGCCGTAAGTGCAGCCATAAGGACTGCCTGTGCGTCTGTCGGAAAGCCCGGGTGAGGCATTGTGCGTATGCGCTCGCGCACAGCACGAAGTCTCGCAGCGCTTCTGAGGTAGATTTTGTCCTTTCCCGTGTAGATACTGCACCCCGTCTGTTCGAGCACCGATAAAAACGGCTCTGTTTCGGGGACGCAGGCATTGGTAAGTATCAGCTCGCCCTTTGCCGCCGCGACCATTGAAAGATACGTCGCAGCCGCTATCCTGTCGGGCATGACGGTGTATTCACAGCCGTGCAGCTCTTCAACTCCGCGCACTGTTATCCTGCTTTCGCCGTCGCCTTGTATTCGGGCTCCGCATTTTCTGAGAAATCCGCACAGGTCGCATATCTCAGGCTCGCGTGCCGCGTTGTTTATTACAGTTTCGCCGTCAGCCGTCACTGCACAGAGAATTATGTTCTCCGTTGCTCCGACCGATGGGAAAGCAAGTGTAAGCTTTGCTCCGTGAGCTTTTCGCTTGGGTATACGGCAGACTATCCGTCCGCCCTCGCTGCTGATGTCAACGCCCATTTTTTCAAGTGCGGCGATATGCATATCTATCGGGCGCGGTCCGAGCTCGCAGCCTCCGGGGACGCTTACAACGCACTCACCCGTCCGCCCGAGCATTGCTCCCATGAAAATAATGGAAGAGCGCATCTCGTGCATGAGGCTCTCGGGAATATCCGTGCGGACTATCTCCTTCGGGTCTATAACAGCCGTATTATCGGAGAATGTGCACTTGCAGCCTGTGAAATTGAGTATCCTTGCCGCCGCATATATGTCAGTGAGCGCAGGACAGTCCCTCAGCACGCATTCGTCCCTGCATAGCAGAGCCGCCGCCATTATCGGAAGTGCACTGTTTTTGCTGCCCTGAAGTCTCAGCTCACCGCTGAGGCTCCGTCCGCCCCTTATCACAAATTTTTGCATACAACCACCTCACAGCATTTTTTGTATATTATGCC
>ONNL01000161.1 GCA_900319195.1 uncultured Ruminococcus sp.
GAGGGTGGGCAAATACGCAAACGTCAACCCATAACGACCACCAAAAAAGTCATTTCCCAATATATTTTTTCAGTGAAACAAAGCTCTTATCCGAAAGAGCGTGCTCCATGCGGCAGGCGTCCTCTTCTGCTGTCTGTTCGTCAATATCAAGACTCATGAGGATCTCGCGGAAGAAGAGGAATTTTTCCGATATATCGTTTGCAATGACCTTTCCCTTTCGGGTGAGGCAGATACGGTTTTCCTCATTCCTGTAAATGTACCCCTCGTCCTCGAGATGCCTGAGATGCACCGAGACCGTCGGCTTGCTGACACCGAGCCGTTTAGCTATATCACACGCCCGCGCACAGCCGTTTTCCGTCATCGTCAGCTTGATGGTCTTTAGGTAATTGTCACGTGTCTCGTCCTTTATCACCTTTTGTTTTTCTGCTTTTGTCATAGTTTACTCTGTCCTCATTTCTTCCTCGAAAACAGGCTTTTCTTTTCATATTCCTCACAGCTTGACGAGACAAATTCATATCCCGTCGGAGCAATGATGCTTTTCAGCTCCGCTTCGCTTATCGGTGCCTCCGAAATAATTTCAAGCCTGTTTTTCGTGTGTGATGCCCTTACCTTTTTCACTTTCATTCCAGCGCGGACAGCGTCCTGAACATGAGCCTCGCACATTCCGCACATCATGCCTTTTATCTCTGCTGTTGTCCTGTACATATCCGTCCCCCTTCTGACAAGTACAGCCTCCCGTTGCCGAGAGGCTGCATAGATATAATATATGGAGAGTTATGAAGATTTCCTGCTGTTTGCGCTGCTGACGCAATGTCCGCAGTGTGCACAGTCACCGCCGCACGAGCTCTTTCCCTCGCGCTTGTCCTTTGCCATTCCGTATATGATAATTCCGACCACTGCGATAAGAAGCAGCAGTACAAAAGCGGTACCGATATTCATGACCACACCTCCGTCAAGCTGTAACCTTAACGTCCTTTGTTAACCTTGTTGACTCCTTGTAGGGTCTTGCAAGCATATATACCGCGAAGCCGATAACGATGATTGCTGCGATAAGACCGATAACATTCACATCTCCTGTAAAGAGAAGTCCGAGCTGATAGATAACGAGTGAGACCGCATAGGCAAATACGCACTGATAGCCGACTGCGAACCATGTCCACTTTGCGTTGTTCATCTCTCTCTTCATGGCACCGATAGCTGCAAAGCAGGGTGCACAGAGAAGGTTGAATGCGAGGAATGAATAGCCTGCAAGCCTTGTGAGTCCCTCAAAATCGAGGACTCCGAATACTCCGACTACCTCCTCCTTAGCTACAAGTCCCATAACAGTAGCGACTGTTGCAGAAGCGTCATTGAATCCGAGAGGAGCGAATATCCACTTGATCCCGTCGCCTATCTTGCCGAGGATACTGTCAGCAAGCTCGAGGTCTGCATTGAATCCGAATGAACCGTCCGTCCAGCCGAATACCGAGCCTGCCCAGATAACGATAGATGAAAGAAGGATTATCGTGCCTGCCTTCTTGATGAACGACCAGCCGCGCTCCCACATTGAACGGAGAACGTTGCTTACAGTAGGTACATGATATGCAGGGAGCTCCATAACAAAGGGAGCGGGGTCGCCGGCGAACATCTTTGTCTTTTTGAGCATGATGCCCGAAACAACGATAGAAGCCATTCCCAAGAAGTACGCGCTCGGACCTATCCACCAAGCTCCGCCGAAGAGCGCGACTGCTATCATGGAGATGATAGGAAGCTTCGCTCCGCAGGGGATAAATGTCGTTGTCATGATAGTCATACGTCTGTCGCGCTCGTTTTCGATCGTACGTGAAGCCATGATTCCGGGAACTCCGCAGCCTGTACCGATGAGCATAGGAATGAAGCTCTTGCCCGAAAGACCGAAACGTCGGAAGATCCTGTCCATGATGAATGCTATCCTTGCCATATATCCGCAGGCTTCAAGTATTGCAAGGAAGATGAAGAGCACGAGCATCTGCGGAACGAATCCGAGTACCGCACCGACACCTCCGACAACACCGTCAAGTATCAGCGACTTGAGCCATTCTGTGCAGTTTACAGCGTCGAGGCCCTTTTCAACGATAACAGGTACGCCCGGCACCCATGTACCGTAGTCGGCAGGGTCGGGAGCTGTGAACTCGCCGTCCTCGTCGAGTGCCTCTCCGAGTGCAGCGTCAATGTCATAGACAGCTCCGCCGCCCTCCTCGTTCTTGTAGAACTCGTCACGATACGAGCCGTATGCCTCCTCAAATGCGCCGAAATCAGCGTCCTCAACAGCACCCTGAAGCTCGTCAGCGCCCTTGATGTCCTCGTCCTCGGCAGCAGCGTCAACGACTTCCTTTACCTCGTCCGTGAACACGAATTCGTTCGCCCATTCGTCCGTTTCCTTGTCGTAGTCACCGCTCATGCCGAAGAGGTGGAAGCCGTCTCCGAACAGACCGTCATTCGTCCAGTCTGTCACCCATGTTCCGACTGTAGTTACCGAGACATAGTAAACGATTATCATAACAAGAGCAAAGATAGGAAGTCCGAGCCAGCGGTTCGTTACTACCCTGTCTATCTTGTCAGATACGGTAAGACCGCCCTTGTTCTTTTTCTTTATGCACTTGTCGATAATAGATGTGATGTATGTATAGCGCTCGTTGGTGATAATGCTCTCACTGTCGTCGTCAAGTTCCTTTTCTGCGGACTTGATGTCCTGCTCGATGTGGTCGAGCTTACTCTTATCAATACCGAGCTGCTCTGCGATTTTCTCATCGCGCTCGAAAAGCTTGATAGCATACCAGCGCTGGCTCATCTCGTCGCGGTCATGGAGAACGCATTCCTCGATGTGAGCGAGTGCGTGTTCAACAACTCCGCTGAACTCATGCTGGGGCACCATCTTGCGCTTTGTGTTTGCAGCCTCAACAGCAGCGTCAGCAGCCTCCTTGATGCCGGTCCCTTTCAGAGCAGATATCTCGACCGCCTGACATCCGAGTCTCTTGCTGAGCTCCTCAATATTTATCTTGTCGCCGTTCTTCTTTACAACGTCCATCATGTTGACCGCGAGCACAACCGGAATACCGAGCTCGACAAGCTGTGTGGTAAGGTAGAGATTCCTCTCTAAGTTTGTACCGTCGATGATGTTGAGGATAGCGTCAGGCTTCTCGCTGATAAGGTAATTACGAGCAACTACCTCCTCGAGTGTGTACGGTGAAAGTGAATAGATCCCAGGGAGGTCAGTGATAGTGACGTCCTTGTGACCCTTGAGCTTACCCTCTTTCTTTTCGACGGTAACCCCGGGCCAGTTGCCGACAAACTGATTAGAGCCTGTCAGTGCATTGAAAAGTGTGGTCTTGCCTGCGTTCGGGTTTCCGGCAAGTGCTATCTTAATACCCATTGTGATACTCCTCCAGATTAGTTTACGCTAACTAATATCCAAAAAATTACTGTACTTCTATCATTTCCGCGTCAGCCTTGCGGAGCGAAAGCTCATAGCCGCGGACTGTTATCTCGATAGGGTCACCGAGCGGCGCTACCTTGCGGACATAGATGTCAATGCCCTTTGTTATGCCCATATCCATGATACGACGCTTTACAGCGCCCTCACCCGTGAGCTTCTTAACGTTTACCGTCGAGCCTATCTTTGCATCTTTAAGTGTCATCATCTTCACCTCAAACCATAATTTTCTGTGCGGT
Organism: uncultured Ruminococcus sp.; assembly: GCA_900319195.1. GTDB lineage: Bacteria > Bacillota > Clostridia > Oscillospirales > Ruminococcaceae > Ruminococcus. The sequence continues at coordinate 3,691 of ONNL01000161.1, forward strand.
TTCCTTGCTTACAGCAACACGCGCATCCTTGACATTGCATATAAGATTTCCGCCAAGCGTGTTTACTACCGTGACCTTTCCGCCCACAACAAAACCGAGGTTTTCCAGATGCTTTCTTACCTCAGCTGTACCACCTATGCGCTGTATCGTATTCTCTTTTCCGATGTCAGCAAATGTTAACGGCATCATGATACTTCCTTTCTCTGCTCCGCCCGAAGCCGCCTGTGCCGACGTGCTCAGAGCCAATTACCACTAACTCTTGTTTCTTAATTCTCTGCATTCCTTGTCAAGTACGTTTTTCAGAGCGCTCACGCTCGCAGTATGTACGTGTCTGACAGGTATCCTGTGTTTATTCGTTCTGCTGTTGACACAGCCGAGCATTTTATGTGAACAGGTATTTGTAAAGACTATCACAAGGTCAGGACTTCCTATCTGATTCTCCAGATTTGTCGTCATGTGAGTAAAGACCTTCGCCTTGCAGTCATAGCTTTTGCAGATGTCCTTATAGCGTGTTTTCATGCAGTCATTGCCGCCTACGAGTACCACGCTCATTTACGTCACTTCCTTCCGTCCTTCTCAATATCTTCTTCGCGGTCGATTTCACCGCGGATATAAACGCCGTTACAGACAGCAAAAATATTATCAGATATAAAGCCGACATTTTTCATCACCAATCTGTTTAGCTGAGTTATAATAAACTAACTCGCATCTCAAACACAAGGCATCCCGTTCGGGAAATGCCTGCCGTCACGTTAGTGTTTTCTAACCGTTAATCATTATATCACTTTGGCTTACCGTCGTCAAGTACCTTGAGCACATTTTGTTAGCACGCACAAATTTATGTGTATGTATACGCTAACATTATGTGCAGTCTGTTAGTGCAAAAAGCTTTTTGCATGGCTATCGAGGGAAACCCTTTTGAGAAGTCTTTTCCTGCGCTATGCTTTTGGGCGTTAGCCTAAATTTTCCCCATATATAGCGCAGCATCACTATGCCGTCTAAAAAACACGAACGCTATATATGGGGAAATTTTCAGCTTAAAGTCTTTGAAAAGGGGTACAGGGGAAAACTTTCCTCAGAAAGTTTTCCCCTGATAAATCTTCCGTATTAAAATTACTTTTTCTTTTTATTGTTTGAGTTCTTATTTACGGCAGGCTTCTTAGGCTCAGGCTTCTTTTCCTCAGCCTTTGTCTCCTCTGCATTTTCCTCAGCAGGAGCCTCTTCATCGGAGCTGTCGTCGGTATCGTCCTCTGCATCGTCGTCATCACCGGCAGCAACAGCCTTACGTACAGGCTTCTTTCTGTTCTCAGCAACGATAGCTGTGAAGAATGCAACTGCAAAGTAAATAACGAAGATGATAGCCTCAGCAATGATAACGCCCTTGAGCGAGCCCTGTATGATAGATACAATAGTCTGACCTGCGGAGTTTACAGCAGGAACGAGAACGCTGTATGAGTTTGCAAGCTCTACCTTCTCGTAGTACTCATCAGAGGTATCTCTTATAAGCGCAACAAGGTTCTGCACCTTTGTGTTGAGCTTCTCGAAGTCCTCATCAAGCCCCTTTGCCATATCTGCACTTCCCTCGGGAGCGGACTCAAGCTGCTTCTTTCTTGCTGTATAGAAAGCAATGTTATTATTTGTCTCAGCGAGGCTGTTTGAGATCTCGACCTTGCGCTCAATGAGGTCATCATATTCCTTTGAAGTCTGCGTTATCTCCGAGTTTGCGCCGTCCGAGGACTGCATCACAAGGAGAGTGTCCTTCTGATATGAGGAAATAGAATCCGTAACAGCAGCAAGTGACTCTGTGTACTGATCCTTGAGTCTGTTGAGATCATCTATTCTGTATGTATAGTAGTTGAGAGTCTGCTGCTTGTCTCTTGTGAGGTTGTTAACTGTTATCTTTGAAGAGAGCATATCGAGATCGATAGTCTTTACAGTATTTACAGCCTGATACAAGTCATCAAAGGTATAACCCATTGATGAACGGAAGCGTGTCTCGTCCTCGTTTGAAAGCTGCTTTATATACTTCTGAAGTGTTGTAAGTGTCGAGCTGAAGAGGTCAACAGCCTCGCTGTAATCATAGTCCTGATAGTTTATAGCAGATACCGAAGCACCGAGTGTTTCGTTATAGCCGTACTGGTCATAGAAGTAATCACGATACTTATCAAGGATAGTATTGATAACGCTTACTGCCTCGTCCTTTGACAAGCCTGTGTCAGCGTAGTCAAAAATGACCTTGTACTGTGTCGGATAGTATGTAACATCAAGCATTGCCTGAGCCGCCTGAAGATTACCGCTCTGACCTGTCTCATAAATGCTCTTGTAAGCAGTTATCCTGTCGATAGCGTCGGAAGGAATGATACCTTCGATAGTGATATCCTGTCTTATCTTCTCAGCAATATCTATCTTCTTGTTGAGCTCTGAAAGAGCGTCCTCTATAACAGAAGGACTCTTGAGCGTATTTACATCAAACGTATTTCCGTTGGGGTCAAGACCCTTTTCAATACCGTCAAAGGTAAAGCATACAAGAGCCTGAAGCGGAGGCTTGCTGGCAGTCTGAGCAACAACAGACATACTTACAAGCAAAACGCCTACCATTGCCGCAATTATCACCCACGGCAGAAAATACTTTTTAAGCTTTTTCGCGATAGAGGATATGGAAATGACGACCTCGTCCTTTTCCTCCTCCTGATTCTTTATGGTAACATTTACGTTACGTGCTTCTTTATCAGCCATTTTTCTTTCGTTCCTCCATTTTAAAACAGATTCCGATACTTATAATCGTACCTAAATATTATATCATTATAATGTTTCATAGTCAACTTTTTTCTGCAATTGTCCGCAAATTTCGTTAAACAGGCAAAGAAAACGGCACCGCAGTGCCGTAAATCTGAAAAAAATAACGAATTGTTCAGAATTTTATCCCAATAATGTCAATAGCTCCCGCACCTCTGTATGTAAGGTAGAGCGGCGCAGTACCGTCGGGGAATTCCGCATTTACAGTGACATCATTCCAGCTCTCAGACGGCGTGACATCAGTGCTTCCGAGCACTCTGCCGTTCATCTCCGTACAGACCTCAAGTGTGCCGCTTCCGTTTCCGCGGAGCCTTACCGTCACAGACTTATTTCCATTGAATGCAAAGTATCTGTATCCGATGAGAGTTCCGTCGGATATTTCCGAAACAAAGCGTTCCTCACCAATATTCGTGACATTCGGGAAGCTGTCCCCGTAGATCTTATTCGAGCCGTGCGGCATATTGCCGTTAGTGATACAGCAGGCGATAACAGCAGGGTACTCCCCCTCTGCCCTCAGCGCACCGTCATTGAGTCCGCAGGAGGTTATCTCCACCTGCTTTATGCTTCCGTCGGGAGCAATGCTTATCTTCTCCGCACACGCCTGACGGCTGTAATCCGACTTATGTGTGAGCCTGTGGTAGAAAACATACCACTGACCATTTATCTCTATTATGCTTCCGTGAGTTGTTCCCGTCATGTTGAGGCGGTCATCAGCAGTCCTTCCGTCCATGCCGACATCGCCGTTTGAGACGATAGTGCCGCCGAAGGTGAAATCGCGGTCGGGATAGTCGCTCGTCGCATAGCAGAGCTCATGATTGAGCTGTGAGGAATACACAAAGTAGTATTTGTCCCCTATCTTACGAATAGAACTCGCCTCGAAGAACTCGTGTCCCTCAAACGAGGTGCCCTCTGTCTCGTAGGGAATGATGTGGCGAGCTTCGTCCTTTACGGTCAGCATATCATCGCAGAGAGTGACTGTACACGCACCGTTTACGTTATCGGGTGTGCCGAGCACCTCCTCGCGCGGCTTATCGAAGCGCTCCATGACGGTTTTCAGCTTCTCCTCGTCATTTTTCAGCACATCAACGCTCTCGCCAAGGTACTGCGTGCCGTAGTATACCCTTATCGTGCCGTTATCATTGAGCGCGGCAGGGTCAAAGCAGACGTACTTCTTCATGGGAGTGCCGTCCGCATAGTGAACACAGCCAATATATTCATATTTTCCCGCGGGAGTATCACATACAGCAACGCTTATCGGTCCGTAGTAGCCGCCGACGCCAAAGTCGCCCGACATACAGTAATACAGATAGTATCTGCCGTCGTTGCCCTGAACGACATCGGGAGCGTACATATATTTCCTGTTAGGATAATCAGGATCCTGCTTCGCGGAGTAGGTAACGCCCTCACAGCGCCAGTCGGAGAGGTCGTCCACCGGAGCCGACCATACCGTATAATCGCGCATACAGAAGGTCTCTCCGCCCTCCTTGTCGTGTGAGCCGTACAGGTATATCCTGTCACCGAAAACATGGGGCTCTCCGTCGGGGATATACTCATTTAGCGGCAGGAACGGGTTATAAACTTGTTTTTTCATCAGACTGCGTGTCCTTTTTTCTTTATTACTTCAACCACAGAGTCAACGTATCTGCGGCAGGTCGATTCATCCTCAGCCTCGACCATTACACGAATGAGCGGCTCTGTACCGCTTTCACGGACGAGAATGCGTCCCGTGCTTCCGAGCTCCTCGGCAACTCCTTCAACAGCTGCCTGAACATCGGGGTCTGCCTGAGCCTCCGACTTGTTGCGTACCTTGACATTCACAAGCACCTGCGGATAAACGGTGAAGGGTGAAGCAAGCTCGCTGAGCGGCTTTTCTGTTGCCATCATTACCTCCATCATCTTGAGGCTCGTGAGTATGCCGTCGCCCGTAGAAGCGTATTTCGAGAAGATTATGTGACCGCTCTGCTCGCCGCCGATACAGCAGTCATTCTCCTTCATGTATTCGTATACATACTTGTCCCCGACAGCGGTCTTTGCGTAGTCTATGCCTGCATCGTCGAAAGCCTTGTAAAGTCCGAAGTTCGACATGACAGTAGTTACGACAGTGTTGTTCACAAGCTTTCCTCTCGACTTCATGTATCTGCCGTAGATATAGAGGATATGGTCACCTGTGATGACATTTCCCTTCTCGTCAACGCACAGGCAGCGGTCAGCGTCGCCGTCATAGGCAAAGCCTGCGTCGAGGTTGTTGTCCACAACGAACTTCTGGAGTCCGCCGATATGAGTCGAGCCTGCATTGTTGTTGATGTTCACGCCGTTAGGCTCGGCATTTATTACGTGAGTTTCAGCGCCGAGTGCGTCAAACACCGATTTTGCGACATTCCAAGCACTTCCGTTAGCGCAGTCAAGACCTATCCTCTTTCCTCTGAACGAATACAGTCCGAGTGAGATGAGGTAGCCGATATAGCGGTTTCTGCCCGACACATAGTCAACTGTTCTGCCTATCTTGTCATCATGGGCATAGGGTATCTCGTCCCAGTCCTTGTCGAATACGTGGAGCTTGCCGTCGAGATAGTCCTCGATAAGAGCGATAACGGACTCCTCCATTTTTTCGCCGCTGCTGTTTATGAGCTTGATGCCGTTATCGTGATAGGGATTGTGGCTCGCGGATATCATGATACCGCAGTCGAAGCTGTCAACTCTCGAAATATAGGCAACCGAGGGAGTTGTTGTAACGTGGAGCAGATAAGCGTCCGCGCCGGAAGCAGTAAGACCTCCCACGAGTGAATATTCAAACATATAGCTTGAGCGCCTTGTGTCCTTGCCGATGATTATTCTCGGAGACGAAAGGTCGCCGTTCTGTTTTTTGAGTGTGCCGAAATACCAGCCGAGAAAGCGTCCCACCTTAAATGCGTGGTCTGCTGTAAGATTCTCATTTGCCGTTCCCCTGAAACCGTCTGTACCAAAATATCTTCCCATTTAATGCTCTCCTTTTCCGGCGTCCGCGAAGCTTTCAGTGCGGTATGCCCTATATATATTTTTGATATGATAAGCAGGTTTATATATACAATAAAATTATATCACTTATTATATTCCCCGTCAATAGATTTTCTTGCTGTAAATATGTTATTTTTAGCCTAAAAAATGCAATATCCGCAAAAAATGCCTTTAAGACAGATAATCACACACGCGGCTCATACGCCGTTTCACCTGTATGGCTATCTGTCTCAAAGGCAGATGTCAGCATTATTTTCTTCTTGTACCGTTCTTGCGGTCTGTGCTGCGCTTTATATCGCACATTCTGTCCTCGCTGCTCTGTTTGAAGTGAGCGAGCATATCCTCAAATGTCATTTCAGAGGGCGGAGTCTGCTTTTTCGGCTCCCAGATATTAGGCTTGCTTCTGCGCGGAGCGTCATTGCGGCGCTTCTGGAACGGCGGACGCTGCTGGTCGCGCTGCTCCTGCTGTCCGTTGTTCTCAACAGCCTTCTTGATGGAAAGGCTTGCCTTTCCTGCCTCATTTATGCCTATGACCTTAACCTTGACCTCCTGATTTTCGGTAAGGTGTTCTCTGATGTCGCTGACATATGTATTTGCTATCTCGGAAATATGGACCATACCCGTTCCGCCGCCGTCTATATCGACGAATGCGCCATACTGGGTAATGCCCTTGACCTTGCCTGTGTAAATCTTACCAATCTCAAGCTGCATATAAATAATAAACTCCTTTTTAAGCTGCCGTTCAGGCAATGTTAATCCCTTGAAGTATCGTAAAATCTGCGTTCATCGGGATACGCATATCCGCGCTCTTCAAGTGCGACTCTCTCCATGTATGAGGAAAGGTCATCGCTCTCAAGCACCTCGCGCAGCTCTGAATTCTGAACCTCGTATGCGTCTATCTTCGCCTGCGTTGACTTTATTTCGCGCCTTTTTTCATTGCAGTCCTTTTCAACGGTAAACACAAAGATAGTGCAGCCTATGATCGAAACAAGTGCAACAAGTCTTACAAGGTTTTTGCTGAACAGACCCTTACTGTCTTTTCGTTTTGCCGACAACGCATTTCACATTCTTTCTTTTTTTATTTTCTATTTTATTATACAACAAACGCAAGGGATTTAGCAATAGCATTTTAACAATTTTTTTCAGAATTTTTAAAATTTCGGTACTTCTAACAAATTTGCCCAACACTTTTCTACATAAAAATGCAAAAGCAGTACGAAAAGGCGCAGAGATGATCACAAATATCCTGCGTATAATGCCGAAAAGCTTTCTCACCGTCAGTATAACGATATTCCCAACGGTGAAAATGTAAAGTGCAAAGCCGACAGCGCTGCCGATAAAGTAGTAAAACCGCATTTCGCCGTGAGCCGCCGTCAGAGAAAAAGCCGTGAGAGCGATACCGCAGCCGATGAAGAATACCACGTCCTCGATAAATACGAGCGCAAAACTGTGGCGGAACATTGCTCTTAGTGTGCGGAAGATGTCGTAGAATATGCCGAAAGCCGCTCCGCAAAGGCATGAGAGTCCGAACAGCACCAGTTCCTCGTTCACCGAGAAAAATGTCTCAGGCACCTTCATCGGAAAAGTCTCCCGAGAGCCGAGACGGGACCCTTTCTGTCCTTGTCGCCGTAGACTATTGCCCATATATCGCCTGTTATTGTCATGTTGCCCGATTCGACGCTCATCGAGTCGATGTGGAGCTCACGACCCTGTATGGTCAGCTCACCGAGCTCGGTGTATAGGCAGACTGACCTTTCGTCGAAGCTGTCAACATCGGTTATGCCCGAAATGCTGAGACTTTTTCGGTTTTCGAGAATGAGATTGTGGTTAGGTTTTGTAGTCTTGTCCTGCATGATATATACCTCCGTTTTTCAGATTATATTCATGGCAAAACGGGAATATGCAAGGATAGCATGGCTTATGTAATCATGTCATCAAACGCAAAAACACCGCAGCCTTCGCCGCGGTGTCCAATGTCCTTATGCCTGCATATCCAGTCTCGTGAAATAATTTTCCGCATACTTTCGATACGCAAGTCTGAAATTCTCATCGTTCTCCTTGACATCATGCAGATATGCATGAAATGTCGTCTTTTCATCAGTCTGTATGAGACAGCCTGCAATATTGGAGCAATGGTCCGAAACACGCTCGAGATTCGTGAGTATATCCTGAAAAATATATCCCAGCTCGACCGTACATTCATCATTCTGCAAACGGCGGATATGCCTGTTTTTCAGCTCTGTACTGAGGTTGTCAACGACCTCCTCAAGCGGCTCTACACGCCTTGCAAGCGCAAGGTCATTGAGACAGTATGCCTCGAACGCCTTGTTGATATTCTCCGAAATAGCGTCCGTCATGACAGCTATCTCATTCACGCACTCCTCCGAGAAGCATATGCCCTTATCGTGCATTTCCCTCGCTGATTCAAGCAGATTAACAGCATGGTCGGATATACGCTCGAAGTTGCCGACGCAGTGCATCATCTTTGAAACGCTTCGGCTGTCGGCTCCCGTAACGCTGTTCTTGGAGATCTTCAGCAGATAGCTGTTTATCTTGTCCTCAAAGTTATCGATGTCGTCCTCGTATTCAACGATAGTCTCGGCAGTCTTTTCGTCATACTTTTTCAGCACATCAAGTGCAAGCTGTATATTCTCCTGTGTGAGCTCAGCCATTTCGATAGC
>ONNL01000162.1 GCA_900319195.1 uncultured Ruminococcus sp.
AGCCGCCTTTACCGCCGCCCATAGGAAGTGTTGTAAGGCTGTTCTTGAATACCTGCTCGAAGCCGAGGAACTTGATGATTCCGAGGTAAACTGAAGGGTGAAGTCTGATACCGCCCTTGTAGGGTCCGATAGCGGAATTGAACTGTACTCTGAAGCCGCGGTTTACCTGAACCTTGCCGTTATCGTCTACCCAAGGTACACGGAACATGATCTGTCTCTCAGGCTCAACGATCCTCTCGAATACGCCTGCGTCGATAAGATCCTGTCTCTTTTCAGCAACAGGCTCGAGTGTCTCGAGGACCTCTGTTACAGCCTGAATGAACTCGGGCTCGCCGGGATTTCTTTTTTCTACTCTCTCTAATAAATCGATAAGATACTGATTTTTTAACGCCATTGTTAAAAAACCTCCTTAAAAAAATTCTGCTTTCGCAGTTCAAAACTAATTATATCACTACAAACGGTATTTTTCAAGTACTTATCCGCTTTAAATTGCAAAAAAAGTCCGATTTGTGTATTTTGCACAAATCGGATATGGTTCACAGTCTGAGAAGCTGTTTTTTCTTTGCGTCAAAATCCTCTTGGGTGATAACACCGTCGTCGAGGAGCTTTTTGAACTTTGCAAGCTCGTCCGCTGCGGAGAGCTGCTGGACGTTCTGCACGACCGGAGCAGACTGCACGGCTGTGTTGCTTTTCTGCAATCTTCCAAGCTCTTTCATGCAGGCTGCTGTAAACTCGTCTGCATTCTGCACACAGCAGAGGTTGAAGTGCGATCTGCCGGAGACTATGATCACACGCTTGCCGCCGCGACTCTTATCAAGAGAATCAGCCTTAGTGAAAATGCTGTCCACCTTGTTGAGCGGTATTGACAGATTTTTGCTGCTCCGGAAAAGTCTGCTTCTTATCTGACCCGAAAGCTCGTTGTCATATAAGGTGAGTGAGCAATCGGCAGCGATCTTTTTCCACATTACCTTGTACATTGCCTCAATGAAAGGAATGACCAGTGCGATCGCGACGACTATTGACAAAATAGCGATGATTCCGACAATGATATTAGGAGTATCTGCTACACTGGATAACCCTCCAACAGACCCGTAAATCGCCACAATGAATATGACGCGCGCTATTTTTTCGAGTTTGGTAAGTTCATCAGCTCTTATATCAGCCTTGCATATTTCATTTCCCATAAAACAACCACCCATTCCAAAAATATTTCTATCATTGTACCCCTTCGTTTGAAAGTTTGGTGTTCGCTATGTGATAGAATGATGAAATGCACAGTTGGATACACGCATATTTGCTTTGTGACAAAGTGTCAGCAGAAGTTGAGCGGCTTTCCCTCTTTCAAGTCAGCAAATCCCACCTGCGTTTATGAACAAATTGTAAACATTTCTCAACGCCCTTGACTTGCTTGTTTAAAAGGACTATACTGTAATTAGCACTCTAAGATAGAGAGTGCTAAAATACAGATAAAATTTGTGGGAGATGTTTTTAATAATGGAAACAAAACAGTTTAAGGCAGAATCAAAAAAGCTGCTCGACATGATGATCCACTCAATTTATACACATAAGGAAATATTCCTCAGAGAGCTCATCTCAAACGCAAGCGACGCTATTGATAAGCTCTATTTCAGGTCGCTCACCGACGACAAGGTCGGTCTGAAAAAGGACGATTTCGCTATCTGGCTCTATCCCGACAAGGACACAAAGACACTGAAAATAGTCGATAACGGTATCGGCATGACCGAGGAGGAGCTCGAAAACAACCTCGGTACTATCGCAAACAGCGGCTCGCTCAAATTCAAGACCGAGAACAAGCTCGAGGAGGACAACCAGATCATCGGACAGTTCGGTGTCGGCTTCTATTCGGCATTCATGGTAGCCAAGAAGGTCACTGTTATCTCAAAGGCTTACGGTAGTGATAAGGCTTACAAATGGGAGTCCGAGGGCGTTGACGGCTACACCGTTACCGAGGCGGAGAAGGCAAGCGCAGGCACTGAGATAATCCTTGAAATGATAGACGATACCGACGACGAGAAGTACAGCGAATTCCTCGACGAATACAGGATAAAGTCGCTCGTAAGAAAGTATTCCGACTATATACGCTTCCCGATCAAAATGGAGGTTACTCACAGCAAGCCGAAGGAGCAGTCCGAGGAGGACAAGAAGGCAAACAAGCCGCTTGAATACGAGGACTACGTTGAGGTCGAAACTCTCAATAGCACGGTGCCGCTTTGGAAGAAGAGCAAGTCCGAGCTGAAGGAAGAGGACTACAAGCACTTCTATACCGAGAAGTTCATGGACTACAATGAGCCTATCAAGTACGCTCACGTAAAGAACGAGGGTATGCCCTCATATGACGCTCTGCTCTACATTCCGTCAAAGGCTCCGTATGACTACTACTCAAAGGAATACGAAAAGGGACTCCAGCTCTACTCAAACGGTGTACTCATTATGGACAAGTGTGCCGACCTTCTCCCCGACTATTTCAGCTTCGTAAAGGGACTTGTTGACTCCGAGGATCTCTCGCTCAACATCTCGCGTGAAATGCTCCAGCATGACAGACAGCTCAAGGCTATCGCAAAGAGCATCGAAAAGACTGTCAGCGGCGAGCTCAAGAAGCTGCTCAAAAACGAGCGCGAGAAGTACGAGGAATTCTGGAAGGCATTCGGCTTGCAGCTCAAATACGGCATTTACAGCGACTTCGGAATGCACAAGGAAAAGCTTCAGGACCTTATCATGTTCACATCATCAAAGGACAAGAAGCTCGTAACGCTTGACGAATACGTAACAGGAATGCGCGAGGAGCAGAAGTACATCTACTACGCAACAGGCGAATCCGTCGAGCGTATCGAACAGCTTCCGCAGACAGAGCTTGTCAAGGACAACGGCTTTGAGATACTCTACCTCACGGACAATGTTGACGAATTTGCAGTAAAGTCGCTCCGTACCTACAAGGACAAGGAATTCAAGTCGGTATCTGCCGACGACCTTGGACTTGAAAGCAAGGAGGACAAGGAAAAGATAGAGGCTAAGGAGAAGGAGAGCTCCGATATGCTGAAGGCTCTCACCGAGGCGCTCAAGGACAAGGTAAGCAAGGTCATCCTCTCAAAGAAGCTGAAATCCCACCCTGTATGCCTTTCAAGCGAGGGCGAGATCTCACTCGAAATGGAGAAGGTGCTCAACCAGATGCCTACCGACCAGAAGGTAAAGGCACAGAGAGTGCTTGAAATAAATCCCGACCACGAGATATACGGCAAGCTCAAGGCACTCAGCGACAACGGCGATACCGAAAAGCTCTGCAAATATGCAAAGCTCCTCTACACTCAGGCGGAGCTCATCGAGGGCATGAATATAGAGAATCCGGTTGAGTTCTCAAATCTCATTTGCGAGCTCATGTAAGTTTCGATCAGCAGTTTATAAGGACAGTCGGAGGCGGCTGTCCTTTTGCTTTGCGAGCGGAATTATCATGCATGAAAAGTGCAATTGACAAAAAAAACACACCATGATATAATATGTATATCTATATAAAAAGGAGTTTTAGGCATGAAAAAAATTTTAAAGGCTTTACAGCTAATGACAGCCTGTGCAGTATCCGTTTCCTCTCTCGGCGTACTCACTGCTGTTGCCGAGGTGACACCGAATCCCGTGATAAGCCGCGGCTGTCCCGCTTATTCCGAGGCGAATCCTGCAACAGCCTCGGCAGGCAACGACGAATTCTACTACACCTTCTGGTCGGGCACTTCTCCCGATCATCTCGCATACGACCTCTCGTCAGTACCCGAATCTCAGCGCGAAAAGGTCATTGCAGTGTGGTACAACACAAGCTCGTATGACGCGATAGGCAGCTACCAGTCACGTCAGAATGAACCGTCCGACTACACTATCGAGGTCAACGCGGCTGATGGCGGAGAATACCCGACGGAAAACTGGGTGGTCGTTGACACCGTATCCGACAACACTCTCAGCTCCCGTCAGCATCTTGTCGATATGAAGGGCTACAACTGGATAAGAATGAACATCTCCAAGGGCAACGGTCAGGAAGGCGGCGGAGTGCAGGTCAACTTCGATATACACAACGTCACCGACGGCGTTTCTGACAGCTGGATACTCTTCGGGGACTCGATAACCGCGATAAGCATGAACAACTGCTACGGCACAGGCTATGCAACGTTTGTGAATCAGCTCGACAGCAGATATTTTCCGATACAGGAAAATGGCGGTATCGGCGGTATTACCAGCACCGACGGACGCAACAACATCGACCGCTGGCTCTCGACCTCGCCTGCAAAATACGTCAGCATTGCCTATGGCACCAATGACGCATGGGGCAACCAGACAGGCGCGGAAAAATACTACGAGAACACGAAATACATGATAGACGCGATAATCGCCGCAGGAAAGATACCCGTGCTTCCGAAGATACCGTATGCGACAGAAGCAGGAGTTGCCGACTATCTCGCTGATTACGAGGCTGAGATAGACCGTCTCTATGAGGAATACGGCGACAAGCTCGTCAAGGGTCCCGACCTCGAGACATTTTTCAAAGAGAATCCCACCTACCTCGGAGGTGACGGTGTTCACCCGAGCGATACAGGTACCGAGGCTCTCAGAAAATACTGGGCGGAGACAATGTACGCAAATGTATACACGGCAGAGGGTACGACTGAGCCGACCTCCGAGGAGACCGACATCACATACGGTGACGCAAACGGCGACGGTACGGTATCTGTCGCTGATCCGACGCTCATAATGCAGAGCCTTGCAAATCCCAACGACTATACAATAAGTGACGAAGACAAGCCTGCCGCGGACGTTTCGGGAAACGGCGACGGTATAACAGCTGACGACGCACTCGCAATACAGAAATATCTTGCAAACGGCACTCCGTTTGATACGTAAGGAAAAATTATGGTAAGAAATATCGTGAGGGACGTGGAATTCCTCAAACAGAAGTCCGAGCCTGCAACCCGCGCAGATATGCAGGTGGCGCGTGACCTGCTCGACACCCTTGAGGCAAACAGGGAGCACTGCGTGGGACTTGCGGCAAATATGATAGGAGAGCGCAAGACTATCCTCGTCGCTTATCTCTCGGGAGAGGCAGTGATAATGATAAATCCCGTTATCACCGACCATTCCGCACAGAGCTATGATGTCAGCGAGGGCTGCCTGTCGCTTCTCGGGACAAGACCCGCAAAGCGTTATAAGGTCATAACCGTTGAGTATCTCGACAGGAAATTCAAGAAGCACAGAATGATACTTCGCGGACTTGAAGCGCAGATAATACAGCATGAAACAGATCATTTTGAGGGGACGATCATTTGAGAAGGCTTGGCATCAAGGCTTCGGCATTTTTCAGGGCACAGCCTGTGCTCGTTATCGCATTTGCCGCGGCACTTGTGACAATGTTCATAATTCCGCCCGACAGACACTACGGCGGATACATAAACCGCACTGTACTGATACAGCTTTTCGCGCTCATGGCGTCGATAGCAGGACTGCGTGAGGCAGGCATTTTCGACTCCGCCTCGGACGTACTTATCCGCAGGGCAGGCAATGTCCGCAGACTTGCGGCTGTACTGGCACTGCTGTGCTTTTTCTCCTCAATGCTTGTGACGAATGATGTGGCACTCATTACCTTTGTGCCGCTGACACTGCTCATTTTTCGCAATATCCCCGACGAAAAGAACCGCATACTCACGATAGTCCTTGAGACTGCGGCGGCAAACCTCGGGAGCATGATGACTCCCGTAGGCAATCCGCAGAATCTCTACATATATGATGAATTCGGACTCACTGCCCTTGATTTCGTAAAGGCGGCGCTCCCCGCAGGACTGCTCGGTATAGTGTGCGTATTGCTTATCACGCTTTTTCTCCCGAGGGAGAAATGCGCCGCAGAGGAAAGGCAGTCGGGCGGCACCGACATAAAAAAGGCACTGCTTTACGGAGCACTTTTCGTTGTGTGTCTGCTCTCGGTATTCAGGGTAGTCCCCGACCTTATCCTGCTTGCAGTCGTGACTGTGGTCGTGCTCATTGCTGACCGCAGACTGCTTTTCAAGGTGGACTACGCGCTCCTTGCGACATTTGTGTGCTTTTTCATATTTGTCGGCAACATTGCAAGGATAGACGCGGTAAACAGCTTCTTTTCGCACGTTGTCACGGGACGCGAGCTTGTTGTCTCCGTACTGCTCTCGCAGGTGATAAGCAATGTGCCTGCGGCGGTAATGCTGGCAGGCTTCACGGATAACGGCACTCAGCTCATGCTCGGTGTTGACATCGGCGGACTCGGCACGATAATCGCGTCGCTTGCAAGTCTCATATCGTTTCAGTTTTATCGCAAGGCTGAGGGTGCAAAAACGGGACGCTATATGTTGACATTCAGCGTTGTGAACTTCTCGGTGCTGGCAATTATATTAACTATGGAGCTGCTTATCGGATAAGGTTTTCAACAGCCTTTCACGGTCGGTCTTACCATAAAAAAGCGAATTTTCATGAATATTTTTCAACTTATTTGTTTTAACAATGTTGAAAAGCTCGGGCGGGACGTGGTATACATTCTGTCCGATTTTTTTCGACGGAAAAATTTTTCTTATTACAAATTGCTACAAAAACAGAAACGTATTGACATTTTAAAAAATAACGTGTAGAATAAATATGTACGGTTTTTTCGAGACCGCATTAACAGAGAAAAAGAACAAAAGATCAGGGTGGTACAATGTCATTCAGCAGCTTGGAGTTTCTATTTATATTCCTTCCTGCGTTTATGCTCCTGTATGGACTGTCACCGAAAAAGATAAAGAATCTGACGATAGCCGTCGGCAGTATAGTTTTCTATTGCTGGGGCTTTTATCTGATAGATGTCAAATCGCCTTTTTACATAGGTATCTATACGGGGCTGCTCATCATGGCAGCTATGTTCAGCTACATAATCGGACAATTCATTCAGGAATACAGACGCTCACGGCGTTTCTGGCTGTGCTTCGGTATAATCATCAATTTCCTCTGGCTCATCTTCTTCAAATACCTTACCTTCGGCACCGAGAACATCAACGCGATATTCGGCACCGATATAACGGTAAAAAGACTGATACTGCCGATAGGAATAAGCTTCTATACGTTTCAGAATGTTTCATACATCACCGACGTATACCGCGAAAAATCAACGCCCGAACGCAGCTTTATCAATTACTTCGCTTACACTGCGATGTTCCCGCAGCTCATACAGGGGCCTATCGTGCGCTACCGTACAGTCTCCGCAAAGCTCAGGAACAGGACGCATTCAATAAAAAAGGTCGAGACGGGACTTCGCTATTTCACGATAGGTCTCGGCTACAAGGTGCTCATTGCTGACCAGATAGGCGGCATATGGCACGACATCTCGATGATAGGCTTTGAGAGCATATCTACTCCGCTCGCATGGCTCGGTATCGTCGGATATTCGCTCCAGCTCTATTTCGACTTCTGCGGCTATTCGCTCATGGCGGTCGGACTCGGAAAGCTCATGGGATTTGAGCTAACGAAAAACTTCGACTATCCGTATATGTCGCTGACCATGACGGAATTCTGGCGGCGCTGGCATATGACGCTCGGTACATGGTTCAAGGACTATGTTTACATCCCACTCGGGGGAAATAGAAAAGGCAAGCTGAGAATGGTGCTGAATATGCTCGTCGTGTGGCTGTTCACGGGAATATGGCACGGCGCAAGCTGGAACTTTGTTATCTGGGGACTTCTGCTCTTCGTCATAATCATGACAGAAAAGCTTGCCATCGGCAATTTTCTCAATAAGTACAAGCTCTTCGGACACCTGTGGATGATACTGCTGATACCGCTGACATGGCTTGTGTTTGCAGTTTCCGACATGGAACAGCTTGCAATCTACTTTAAAAAGCTCATTCCTTTTGCGGAATATAAATACGATTTTGTTTTTAAAGAGGACTATTTAAAATATTGGAAAATCTACCGTCTCTATTTTATCGCGGGAATCATCTTCTCGACGAGACTGCCTAAGCGCATTTATAAAAAGCTCAGGCATACGCCGTTTATGGCTTTTATTCTGCTCGCGGTATTCTGGATTTCGGTATACTGTATATACAAGGGTGCAAATGACCCCTTTATGTACTTTACGTTCTGATTCGGGGGAAGTTTAATGAAAAGATATAAACAGTGCCTTTACACTGTGATACTTATATTGACCTGCTTTATCGCGTCACCGTTCATTTTTGTTAAGGTGTGGATGTCAAGCGAGACAAAGGAAGCACAGTCCATTTCAAAGCCGCCGTCGGTAGCGGCAATGGCTATCGTCACCACGGCTGAAACAACCGAGCCGCCTGTCACCGAGCCTCCCACGGAGACCGCAGTGACCGAGCCCGTAACAGAAACAGGTGAAAGCGGCACATACGTATCAACTACTGCACAGACGACCGCCGTCACCACGGAGGTCACGACCACAACAACTGCGGAGGCAGTATTCACACAGGGCGACGCTTCGTATTTCGACGACGCACTCTTCGTCGGTGATTCGCGTACAGTCGGCATAAGCGAGTACGGCTCGCTCAAGAATGCGGCTTACTTCTGCAACACGGGACTTGCTCCGAGCAAGATCCTCGAGGAAAAAATAAACGGAAATACTCTCGGCTCACTGCTTGCCTCAAAGAAGTTTGGTAAGATATACCTCATGATAGGCATTAACGAGGTCGGCAATCCGTATGACGACACGGTTGCGGATATAGACGAGGCTGTCAAGGCTATCCGCAAGGCTCAGCCCGACGCTCTCATCTTCCTCGAGGGCAACCTGCACGTTACGAAGTCGGCACAGACCGATGCTATCTCAAATGAGCGTATAAACGAGCTCAATAAGCGTATCTCCGAGCTCTCGGACGGAGATAAGATATTCTATATCGACGTTAATCCTCTGTTCGATGACGATAAGGGCAACCTCAGAGACGACTGCACAAGCGATGGAGTCCATGTCCTCGCAAAGCATTACTCCGTGTGGTGCGAATGGCTCTGTATGAACGAGATCCAAAAATAACGACACTTATACAGGAATTTATCGGGGGAAAACTTTCTGAGGAAAGCTTTGTGCCAACAGCACCCCGTACCCCTTTTCAAAGACTTTAAGCTGAAAATTCCGTCTGACAAGGCACACCTCTTACTAAAAAAGTAAGGCGAGTCTCCATGTGTGCCCCTGTCAGACGGAATTTTTAATTAAGGCAATACCGCACAAAGCCGTCAGGCAGGCTTTGTGCGGTATTGCCTTAAGGCTCAGAAATGAAAAACAGGAAATACTTCTCAGAATGTTCCTCTGATAAATCATGTATAAGGCAGTTGAATATACTATGCGGACAATGCGATCAAGAAAAAGCCGATAGCCTGCAATTTATGAATCGTTAAACAATATGTACAATTTTTGAACTCGTTTTTGAATAATTTAATGAAAAGTTGTTACAATCGTTGACATTTTCTGTTTCGTATGATAGAATAAGATAAAGGTGTTTTCTTAAAGGTATTATGCATTACAGTTTATTTTTGACATTAGTATTTCCATAGAGGATAAAAGCGTATATGAGCAGCACGAGGGGGAGTTTTATGAACGATGATATCCGCAGAAAAAAGCTCGACAGCTTGTTTGAGGCTTTTTCTATAATATCTGAGGAGAGCTATGTTTTTCTCACCGATTTTACAACACGTGTTTCAAGGTGGTCCGCAAATGCCGTTGACTATTTCGGACTTGAAGATGAATATATGTACATGGACGAAAGGTGGCGCCCGAAGGTGCATCCCGACGACGTTGAGAGCTACTCCGACAGCATAGAAAGAATTGTAAGCGGTACGGATAATGAGCACCATATGCAGTACCGTGTGCTTGCAAATAACGGTGAGTACGTTGTCGTGACCTGCCGCGGTGTCATTATCAGGGACGAAAACGGTGCTCCTGCCTATTTCGGCGGAGCTATCAAGAATCACGGTCTGATGAGCTATATCGACACACCTACGGGGCTGAGGAGCCTTTACGGATTTTTTGACGACTTCAATTCAATGGTCTGGAAACGCCGCTCAGCCTATGTTATAATGATAGGTCTGAATAAGTTCTCAAATCTGAATGATGTCTACGGTTATAAGTTCGGCAACAGCGTACTGCGTGAGATAGGCAATCTCATACAGGAGAAGTTCCGCAACAGCGGCGAGGTCTACAGAATGGACGGCACGAAATTCTCCGTTATCGTCCACGACCTCACTATCGAGCAGATAATCGACATATACAACGAGATCTCGGAGACGACCGTCCACGATTTTTACATAGGAAAGGAACGTATCAGCGTCTCGCTCAATGCAGGCGCTGTGCTGATAGATAATTCGCAGATAAGCAGCAAGGTGTTCTATTCATGCCTGAAATACGCTTACTACGAGTCGAAGAATCACCGACTCGGAGCGCTTACGGTCTTTGAGGAGGACACGAGGGAAAATACGCGCGATTACATGGAGAAGCTGAATATTATCCGCAACAGTATCACGGATAACTGCGACGGCTTCTATCTCTGCTATCAGCCGATAGTCAATGCCGATACTGAGGAGCTGAAGGGTGCTGAGGCGCTTGTCCGCTGGAAGAATGACAAGTACGGCGTGGTGTCGCCTAATCAGTTCATTCCTGCACTTGAACAGGACCCGCTTTTCCCCGAGCTTGGCAACTGGATACTCATGACATCTGTTACGGACGCAAAGCCTCTGCTTACAAAATATCCCGACCTGATACTGAATGTGAACGTATCGTATGCACAGCTTGAAAAGGGCGATTTTGCGTCGAAGGTACTGGATATAATCAATGAAGTCGGGTTCCCTGCGGCGAACCTCTGCCTTGAGATAACGGAGCGTTGCAGACTGCTCGATATGGATCTGCTCAAGGAGGTGTTTGAGGCACTAAAGCGCGAGGGGATAAAGGTCGCATTGGACGATTTCGGCACGGGCTTCTCGTCGATAGGCGTACTGCGTGAGATAAGCGTGGACACTATCAAGGTGGATCGTGATTATGTAAAGAATGTCGAGAAGAGCTCGTCGGATCAGAGCACGATAAAGTCGATATCCGACCTTGCAGATGCATTCTCTGCGGAGGTGTGCGTTGAGGGAGTCGAGACGGCAGGAATGCGCGATTTCTTGCGGAAGTACAGTGTTAATTCGCTTCAGGGATATTATTACTCGAAGCCTGTTTCGATAGAGAAATTCATGAGGAAATACGGATAAAAAAGCGGAGCCGAGCGGCTCCGTTTTATATTGCTTTTAGAGGTACCCTTGATTTGGTCTGCGGTTATCTTGAATGCGGATCTATTGCTGTCTTTAAGGAAGCTTTTCTTGTAATACAGCTCGAATTGAGGTGCGGACATATTTTTGCTTTTGGATCAATTTCGTCTCCGCAGTATTTACAATTTTTTGTGTTAGCCATATTGAAAACTCCTGCCACAGCTGATATTTTTATAGCAATAACGTTATATCACTAAAGATATAAAAAGGCGATACGATAGTTGTAAATTTTCTTCACTATAGAGAATATAATATACTTATTACTATATTGAAGGAGAATCATTATGGACGTTGGGAAACGATTGAAGGAGCTTCGTGAAAAGAGAGGGATAACCGTAAACAAGCTTGCCAATCTTGCAGGACTGTCTCAAAGCTTTCTTCGTGAGATAGAGCTTGGCGACAAAAAGCCTACTGTTGAAACGCTGTCATATTTCTGTGACGCTCTTGGAGTGTCGCTCGGACAGTTTTTCAGTGAGAATGAAGTCAGTATTGAGCCTGCACTGCTGACAGCTTTGCAGGGACTAAGCTCTTCCCAACAGCTTATGCTTGCTGATCTTCTGGCGTCTTTAAATAATATCGTTTCAAATATCCACTGTTTATGCCCTCAAAAAATACTTGACAACCGAGAAAAACAGTGGTATAATAGACCCATAATTAAATGCAGTGATGAAGAAAAGTAACATGAGAACTCGTTCACAGAGAATGCGGATATGGTGCGAACCGCGTATCAGAGCTTGTGTGAATAACACTTCGGAGCAGCAGCCTGAAAGCCGCAGTTTCGGTGAGTAGGTGCGCCGTCCTCCGCGCGTTACAGCGGACAGAGTGACTGCAATGACGCAGTAATTCAGGTGGTACCACGGGTCATTATGCTCCCGTCCTGTTTTCAGGACGAGGGCTTTTTTATTTTGAAAGGAATGATATCATGAAGCATACAGACATCAGAGAAGTGTTTGAAAACAAGGAGCTTATCGGACAGAATATCACTGTCTGCGGCTGGGTTAGAACTTCAAGAAATTCAAAGTCCGTCGCTTTCATTGAACTCAATGACGGAACAACTCTTAAAAATTTGCAGATAGTTATAGACAAGGACGGTGCGAGCGAGGTCAATATTCCCCGCGTTGGTACCTCCCTCAGAATAGCCGACGGCAAGGTAGTGGCTTCTGATAAAAACGGAGTCGAGATCTGTGTTGAGCCTCAGAAGATAGAGGTGCTCGGTGAGTGCCCGACTGACTATCCGCTTCAGAAAAAGGGACACACTCTCGAGTTTCTCCGGACTATGCCCCACCTCAGAGGACGCACGAATACATTCAATGCAGTTTTCCGCGTTCGCTCGGTGCTTGCTGAGTCCATACACACGTATTTCCAGAACCACAATTACGTTTATGTGAACACTCCGCTTATTACGGGAAGCGACTGTGAGGGCGCAGGAGAGATGTTTCAGGTGACTACACTCGGATACAACAACGACTTCAAGTCCGAGGAGGATTACTGCGCAAACGATTTCTTCGGCAGGAAGGCCGGTCTCTCTGTATCGGGACAGCTTGAGGGCGAAATGGCTGCAATGGCTTTCGGCAAGATATACACATTCGGTCCGAGCTTCCGCGCAGAGAACTCCAACACTCCCAAGCACCTTGCTGAATTCTGGCACGTTGAGCCTGAGATAGCTTTTGCCGAGCTCCCTGATGTTATCGCAATAGCTGAGGATATGCTCAAATTCGTTATCCGCCGTCTGCTCGATACCTGCCCGAATGAAATGCAGTTCTTCGATGCACGCTTTGAAAAGGGACTCATCGCTCGCCTTGAGGAGCTTATTTCTCATGATTTCGGCATTGTTACCTATACCGAGGCGATAAAGCTCCTTCAGGAGTCGGGCGAGGACTTCGTATATCCTGTTGAGTGGGGCTGTGACCTCCAGACAGAGCACGAGCGCTATATTGCCGAGAAGGTGTTCAAGAAGGCTGTATTCGTAACGGATTATCCGAAGGAGATAAAGTCCTTCTACATGAAGCAGAATCCCGACGGCAAGACCGTTGCGGCAGTTGACCTGCTTGTCCCGGGCGTTGGCGAGATAATCGGCGGCAGCGAGCGTGAAGCTGATTATGACAAGCTCATTGCCGAAATGAAGAAGAGAAACATGAACCTCGACCTCTACACAGATTACACAGACCTCAGAAAGTTCGGCTCTGTTCCTCACGGCGGTTTCGGACTCGGCTTCGAGAGACTTATCATGTACGTAACAGGTATGCAGAATATCCGCGACGTGACACTCTTCCCGAGAACAGTAGGCAGCATAAGATAAAATCAAAGCTATGTTTATCACAGGCGGCATCAATGGCGCTGCTGTCTGTTTATAAATCTTCAATCATCCCGAAAGGAAAGTGATATTATGTCAAGGTCACTGTATATCCCCGAGGGCTATAAGTCCTCACTGACACTGAGAGAGACTCAGCACGCTATAAAGTACGTCAAGGACGTATTCCAGCAGGCGCTCTCTTTCGCACTCACTCTCGACCGTGTTACTGCTCCGCTCATCGTGCAGAAGGGCAGCGGTATCAACGACGACCTCAACGGTGTCGAGCGCAAGGTCGAGTTTGACATCAAGGAGATAAACACCAACGCAGAGGTAGTGCAGTCGCTTGCAAAGTGGAAGAGAATGGCGCTCTACCGCTACGGCTATCAGACGGGCGAGGGCATTTATACGGATATGAACGCTATCCGCCGCGACGACGACGCTGACAACACTCACTCGATATTCGTTGACCAGTGGGACTGGGAAAAGGTCATCACTCCCGAGCAGAGAAATGTGGAATTTCTCAAGGCTGCGGTAAGGTCGATAGTCAAGGCAGTCGTTTACACAAAGCGTAAGGTGAGACTGCGTTATCCTCAGCTCACAGGAAACATAAATGACGAGGTATTCTTCATCACCTCACAGGAGCTCGAGGATATGTATCCCGACAAGACCCCGAAGGAGCGCGAGAAGCTCATAGCTAAGGAGCACGGCACGGTTTTCATCATGCAGATAGGCGGAGTCCTTGCGAGCGGACAGAAGCACGACGGACGCGCTCCTGACTATGATGACTGGTCGCTGAACGGCGATATTATGGTATGGGACGAAGTCCTTGACAATGCGCTTGAGATATCGTCAATGGGAATCCGCGTGGATGCGGAGTCGCTGAAGAAGCAGCTTGCCGAGTGCGGAGCAGAGGACAGAATGCAGTATAAGTATCATAAGATGATAGCGGACGGCACACTGCCGCTGACAATGGGCGGAGGTATAGGACAGTCGAGACTGTGTATGCTTTTGCTGGAGAAGGCGCATATCGGAGAGGTACAGTCGTCGGTATGGTCGGACGAGGTAGTTGAGAAGTGTGCAGATAACGGAATAATATTGCTGTAATGAGAAGCTGCGGTCAAAGCCGCAGCTTTTTTTGTATGGTGGTACTAATTGACACAATAAGACTCGCCTTGCGCAGAACTTGCTGAACAAGGCGAGTTTGATTGTGTCGATCAGTGTGGATCTCTTCATAAAAATAGTGCAGCCAAAAGGCTGCACTATACTACATTGTGATCTGCCCATGCTTTATACGCAAGCGCATTCTATCCGCCGCAAGCGCGATGAACTCCGAATTCGTCGGGTGGAGCTCACGATTATAATAATTACAGTTGAAAAACTTCGTGACCTCGTCGATCTCCGCCCGTATCCATGCGGATTCTATCGCATGACGTATACCACGCTCAACTCTTGATGATGTCGTGCCGTACTTCTCCGCGACATCTGGATATAGCCTTTTCGTCATCGAATCCAGAAGCCGCTCATCGTTCACTGTGTCAATAACGGCTGTCCTCAGATAACGATAGCCATTGATGTGCGCAGGTATCCCGAGTCTCAGAAGCATTTCTGTGACGGCGGTTTCGAGGTCGTTTTCTGCATTCGGTTTTTGAGTTTCATTTTCCATTTTTTTGTGTCTCCTTTGTGTGTTTTTACTGGCAATGGATAATTGCCTAAAAAATTATACAGGAATTGCAACTCGTTTTCAACAGATATTTTTGTCGGATTTTGTCAATATCTGCGAATTGTCACTCAGTGCATCGAATCATGTCGGCATATGTCGGATAACAGGGCGATTTTTATTTGCAACATATGTTCTCTCGACTCTTGACTTTGCTCCCGAAATGTATTATAATAAAAAATGTATACGCTTCCGCCGCCTGCACATAATAGGTAAAAGGAAGTGTATGAAATGAACATTGACGAAACGGCTGAAATAACCGCGGATAACGGCGACACAGCGATGAAAAGTCCTAAGCACCTTATCCACTGTCTGAACATTATCGGACAGATAGAGGGTCACTATGTCCTGCCCGAACAGGACAAGTCCACAAAATACGAGCACATTATCCCTGCACTCGTTGCGATAGAGCAGGACAGGAGCGTTGAGGGACTGCTGATAATCCTCAACACTGTCGGCGGAGATGTCGAGGCAGGACTTGCGATAGCGGAGCTTATCTCGGGAATGAAAACTCCCACGGTCTCACTCGTTATCGGAGGCGGTCACTCGATAGGAGTGCCGCTTGCAGTGAGCGCGAAATACTCGTTTATTGCTCCGACGGCTTCAATGACGGTGCACCCTGTCCGCATGAACGGGACAGTGCTCGGAGTTCCGCAGACGCTCTCCTACTTTGAAAAGATGCAGGAGAGGATAGTGCAGTTCATAACGAAAAACAGCCGTATCGGCGCTGAGACGGTACGTGGTCTCATGATGAATACAGACGAGCTTGTGCTCGACGTGGGGAGCCTTGTCAGTGGTCAGCAGGCTGTTGAGCTCGGACTTATCGACGAGCTGGGCGGTCTAAGTGACGCTCTCGAAAAGCTCTATGATATGATAGAAAATACAGAAAAAAGATATATGTAGACAGTTTTGGAGGAAATTATGGCAGAGACAACAAAAAAGAAAAGCTCCGCAAATAAAAATACAGCGCGGAGCAATACCACAGCTTCTGCGCGGAAGACTGCTGCGGAGAAGCCTGCGGAAAAGAAAAAAAGCGGCAGCAATACAGCTATCCCCGTGAATGACGATAATCAGTTCTGGTCGGTGATACTGTTTGCCCTCGGGATACTCGCCGCGCTCATGACGTTCATAAAGGGGACGGCAGGCTGGCGCGGCATACATAACTTCATGCTCGGAATGTTCGGTGCGGCAGTTTTCTTCGTACCCGTTATCCTCATCTATACAGCCGTGCTCATAGGCATGGAAAAGAGCCAGAAGTGCGTCGCGGGACGTGCAGGCTGGGGAGTCGCTATGGCATTCCTCGCAAGTGCGGCGCTCCAGATATTCATTGTCGGAGAAATGCCGGGACATTCGTTTGCTACCCTGATAAGCGAGCTGTACAAGCAGGGACGCGAGCTGAAGGGCGGCGGAGTTGCGGCACTCATTATCGCAGGACCGCTCATAAAGGCATTCGGAGGGCTCGGCTCAAGGATAATAACCGTTATCCTCTTCTTCGTGTTCGGACTTCTCCTCTCGGGAAAGGGACTTATCGAGTTTTTGAAAGTGCTTGCGAGACCCTTCATTTTCATCGGCAACTGCTTTCAGGGACTTCACAGCGTATTCGTCGGCGGAGAGTTCAGTGACGCATTTGAGGATGATGACGACGATATAGACGACGAGCAGGACAAGCGCAACTTTGAGGCGGATATAGAGGCTCTGGAGCTTATCGAAAGCAACAAGAAGCACAAGAAGATAGAGATAATCACCGACCCCGAGCCGCCTGCCGACCACACTCCGACGGATTTCCTGATGGATATCCCGCTTCCCGATGAGGCGATCCATGACAGTGCGGCAGTGCTTGCGGAGGAGGTCATTCCCGACGCTCCCGTGAAGCCTGCGAAGTCCGAGAGACATACAAAGAAGAACAGCGGCAGTGCTCCCGACGAGGACCTCGAACAACTCATAAGCAAGGCAAATGACCGCAAGGAGAGCCTGAGAAATGAGGAGGTGCTCTCACCGCTCGAGGACGCTCCCGAGGAGGAGCAGGTTCAGTACATAATGCCGCCGATAGACTTGCTCTCAGTTCCCGAGATACGCAGCAATTCGGCAGAAGCGGCTGCCGAGATGCGTGAGAAGGCGGACGTTATCGTGAACACGCTCCGCAGCTTCGGCGTTGAGGTCAAGATAAAGGATATCTTCCGCGGACCTGCTATCACGAGATACGAGATACAGCCCGGTGTGGGCGTTAAAATTTCAAAGATAAAGAGCCTTGAGGACGACATAGCCCTCAGTCTTGCGGCACAGGGCGTGCGAATCGAAGCTCCCGTGCCGGGAAAGGCGGCTGTCGGTATCGAGATACCAAACAGCTGCAAGGACATGGTAACTCTGCGCGAGATACTCGGCTCGCCCGAATTCAGAAACTCCAAGAGCAAGCTCTCGTTTGCGCTCGGCAAGGACATCACGGGCAACAACATAGTCGGTGACATTGCAAAGATGCCGCACGTTATCATCGCAGGTACGACAGGCTCGGGTAAATCGGTCTGCACGCGCTCGATAATCATGAGCATACTCTACAACTGCACTCCCGACGAGGTAAAACTCATACTCATCGACCCGAAGATAGTTGAATTCAAAATATTCGAGGGCATTCCTCAGCTTCTCATTCCTATCGTCACCGACAGCAAAAAGGCGGCAGGAGCACTCAACTGGGCGGTGCAGGAGATGATGAGGAGATACAAGACCTTTGCGGACGCAGGCGCCAACGACCTCAAATCGTACAATCAGCTTGCGGAGGCGTCTGAGGACATGAAGTTCATGCCGCAGATAGTCGTTTTCATCGACGAGCTTGCTGATATGATGCTCGTTGCAGGCAAGGAAGTCGAGGACTCGATATGCCGCCTTGCTCAGATGGGACGTGCCGCAGGAATGCACCTCGTTGTCGCTACGCAGAGACCTACAACGGACGTTATCACGGGACTTATCAAGGCGAATATCCCGAGCCGTATCGCGCTCTCGGTAAAATCGCAGATAGACTCGCGTACCATTATAGATATGGCAGGAGCGGATAAGCTCCTCGGCAACGGCGATATGCTGTATATGCCCATAGGCTCGACGAAGCCTGTGCGTGTGCAGGGCTGCTTTGCCTCAAACAAGGACATCAATACCACGCTCGATTTCATCAAGGAGCAGGTATCGAGCGAATACGACCAGAGCATAATCGAGGCTGTTGACAGCTATACTCCTGCCGAAAAGGGCAGCGGCGACGACAGCTCCTCCGATTCGGGAATGGCGACAGGCTCCGACGAGGACTACGTTGAGAGAGCAATAGAGGTCGCAGTCATGAACGGACAGCTCTCAACGTCCATGCTCCAGCGCAAGCTCAAGCTCGGCTATGCAAGGGCGGCGCGTATCATGGACGAGCTCGAGGAAATGGGCGTTATTGGTGAGAGCGAGGGCGCAAAGCCGAGGCGTGTGCTGATGTCGAAAATGCAGTACGACGAGCGCAGGCTCAGAATGCAGAACAGGGAATGATACTATGGCGAGGAAAAAGCAGCAGATGAATCCCGTAAAGCTCACGGCGGAGCAGAAGAGGCTTTTGAAGGATGCTGAAAAGACCTATAAGCGCTCGGATAAGAGCACGAGGTATATCATGCTCTGGCTCGTTATCGTCGCTCTCATTGCGGGGCTCGTCTGGAACTTTGCCGAGAGAAAGCGCTCGGTGCTCTATGCTGACGACAGGATAG
>ONNL01000112.1 GCA_900319195.1 uncultured Ruminococcus sp.
AGCACCGACCGAGCCGACAGGCGAGACGATGTCCGTAGGACAGAGGGTACGGGGTGCTGTTAGCACAAAGCTTTCCTCAGAAAGTTTTCCCCCGATAAACATATATAGATTTTATGTATTTTCGGTGATTTCAATGTCGTGCAGCAGGGGAGTCATACTTTTAGCGCTGATGAGCATTGTCGATGTATTATGCAGCAGAGCAGCAGTCGCAGGCGGCATGACACCGACAAGTCCGAGTGCGATGAGTGTCGTATTGAAGCCGACTATATACCTATAATTAGTCTTTATGCGCTCCATGAGACGTTCCGAGAGCTTCCTGAGAGTAACAAGCTCTGAGAGGTCGGTCGAGGTCATCGTTATGTCGGCGGTGTCGCGGGCAATATCGGAAGCGTCCTGCATTGCCACGGAAACGTCCGACTCTGCAAGTGCAGGAGCGTCATTAATGCCGTCACCGACCATTATCACTGTATGTCCCTCGTCCTTGAGCTGCTTTATATAGCTGTGCTTGTCCTCGGGCAGAACCTCGCTCTCAAACCGCGTGATATCGAGCATTTCCGCAACACGAGAAGCAGATTTTCTGCTGTCACCCGTGAGCATTACGACATTGCTGATACCCGACTCCTTGAGCTGTTCAATAGCGATTGCAGCGTCTTTTCGCGGAGGGTCGGAAACGCAGAGTGCTCCGATGAGAGTGCCGTCTATTGCAAGGTATATAACGGAATTAGCTGCGGAATTACTGTCAATTTCAGCCTGCTGCTCGGCACTTATCTCCACCTGCTCGTCCTCGCATACAAAGTGGCGGCTGCCGATGATTATCCGCTTTTTGTAGAGCCGCGAGGCTATTCCGTGAGCAACTATGTACTCGACCTCGTCGTGCTCCTCGGGGTGCAGACAGCCCTTTTCCTTCGCTCCGCTGACTATCGCATTTGCGACCGAGTGTGGAAAATGCTCCTCAAGACAGGCAGCGGTCCGCAGTATCTCCTCCTCCGTATAGCCGTTGAAGGCAATGACCCTTTCAAGCTTCGGCTGAGCGTGAGTAAGCGTTCCCGTCTTGTCAAATACGATAGTATCGGCATTTGCAAAGGCTTCGAGATACCTGCCGCCCTTTACTGTGAAGCCGTGGTTTACAGCCTCCTTCATTGCAGAAATTACCGAGATAGGAGTCGAGAGCTTTATCGCACAGGAGTAGTCCACCATGAGTATCGAAAGTGCCTTGCGGACATTGCGCGAGAGCAGCCATGTAAGACCGAAGGCAAGGAAGCTGAACGGCACTATGCCGTCCGCAAGACGCTCCGCCTTGGACTGTACCCCTGCTTTGAGACTCTCAGAATCAGCTATGAGCCGCACTATCTTGCTTATCTTGGTGTTGGACGAGAGCTGTCTTACGCGGATAATGAGACTGCCCTCCTCAATGACCGTGCCTGCGAATACCTCGCTGTTTTCATGCTTTGCCACAGCAATAGGCTCACCTGTCAGTGAGGACTCATTTACCGTAGCTTCGCCGTCTTTGACGGTACCGTCGATAGAAATGACACTGCCTGTGCGGACGTGTATCCTGTCACCGACCTTCAGCTCGGACATGGGTATCTGTACCTCCGTGCCGTCCTCTTCAATCAGCCATACCGTATCACTGTGGATACCGAGGGACTGTGCGAGTGTAGCCTCAGTCCTTGCGCGAGTGTACTCCTCCATGACAGAGGATATTTTAAGCAGGAACATTATCGTGCCTGCGGTCTTTCTGTCGCCCGTGATGAGAGCCGCACTGATAGATGCAGCGTCGAGCACCTCAACGGTAAGTCCCTCTGTGAAGAGCTTTTTCAGACCTGCGGCAACATAGCGCATAGCCTTTATCGCAATGAACAGCGTCCTTATGAAGCGCGGCAGTAAGGGTCTTATCACATAGCGCTTGACAACATGGAAAGCTATCTGCTTTTCAAATCTGCGATCAATGCCGACAAGCTGTCCCTCATCCTCGTTGCATACGCTGTCCTGAACGGTGCTGCGGTCGAGCGCCGACACGAACGCAAGCAGCAGCTCACGGCATTTCGGCTTGTAGAATATCAGCAGACCGCCGTTTGACGAGTGAACCTCCGCCGATATGACGTAGGGGAGTGCTTCGAGCCGC
>ONNL01000166.1 GCA_900319195.1 uncultured Ruminococcus sp.
GCTGTAAAGGTCACGGTCTGAGTGTACAGTCCCGTTATCTTCCCCATTGCGTGATGAATTGTGGTGTGTCCCTTGTCGTCACCGACGACTCCGCTTATCAGCATAGTCCCCTCCGGTACAAAGTCCCCGACCTTGTGCATGAGCTGACCGTCGTGCACCGACACCGAGGTTATCACCGCGTCCCTCGACGAGACAACATTGCACGGGACACGCTCGCTCATCATCTCGGGCTTCGGGACTATCTCCGTAAGCTCGACCACGAGCCTGCTGCCCGTATGCCTCATGCCTACCCACGAAATGCCGTCCACATACAGCCGCAGAGCAGTCTCACAGCGGTCAAAGTCGATACTCCCCATAGGAGTGCCCTTCGTAACTCCGAGAGCGGCAAGCTCTGAAATGACAGCCTCGTCCGTAACATTGGTGTTGCCGATAACGTCGATAGTCACCACCACATTCGAGAAATAGACCGTCATCACAAATGCGGCGAGCGCTCCTATCAGCAGACCTATCCGCAGCCTGTACCGCCTGAGCTTCGCGGAGAGCGTCTCGTACTCCGCATATTCAAGCTCAACGCTGTGCTTCTCCGCAAGCTCACGTATCGCCCCGAGGTCGCGTCGGTATATCTCGGCATAGTAGACTCCGCCGCTGCAATACTGACCGAAGCAGCAGAGATGTCCCGAATGTATCGCGTTGATGAATCCGTAGATGTTACGTCCCCGAGCGTTTATCCTCACTCTGCCCCTTATCCGGTCCTTCATTCCGAGCGCTCCTTTCGATGAATTCTATCTGTGTTATCCTGCCGCGTATGATGAGTCCGCCCGTCCGGAAGTCCTCGGCGCGCAGACCGCTCCCCCATACGTGAATGCTCATGCCGCACGAGACCACGCTGATGTAAACGTCGTTGTACTCCTCAATGCGCCTGCAATTTTCAATGAGCATCTCGCGGTTGCAGTCAAGATGCATCTGCGGCGTGAGATAAAAGAGCTCACTTGCCTTGTCTTTTATTTTGCCGAACAATATATCACTCCGTTCAAAATCATTTACTTATATGAGTTTGTGCACTTTATCGGGGGAAACACCTCTCAAAACGGTCTCTCTCAATAAAATATACAGGCTCATATATGGGTATCGCAAATGTTGATATAATCATAAATCTTCACTTTCCATAATATGATATACAGGGTGATGAATATGCGAAAAAAATTATCCGCAGCAGCAAAAGCCGCAGTCATTCTACCGGCTGCGGCTTTCTGCTTTATAAAGACGGACGCGGTAAAGGACGCCGTCCGCGAGGCTGTTTACAGGTGTCTCGAGACTGTGATACCCTCGCTGTATGCCATGCTGATAGTCTCGGGGATAATAGTCAGGAGCGGCATACACACAAAAATGCCGAGACCTCTGCGGAGCTTCGGCAGGGCGGTATTCGGCATGGAGGGCGGAGTCTTTCCGATATTCCTGTTTTCCGTTTTCGCAGGCTATCCCGTCGGAGCGAAAATGCTCTGCACCGAGGCGGAATGCGGACACCTCTCAAAGCGCCGCGCAGAGCTCCTCTCGGGAGTATGCTTCGGGGCTGGTCCCGCATTTATTTTCGGGTGCATTTCGGGACAACTCTACGGCTCGTCCGCAGCAGGCAGGGTGATACTCCTCTGCACAGTCGGGACTGACATTCTCCTTGCACTTGCGCTCAGATTTTTCCCCGACAAAAAAGCGAAGGCAGAGACAGCTCCCCACTTTCGCTTTGACGGCAATATGTTCACGGACTGCGTTTCCTCAGCAGGCAGGCTCATGCTCGGGATATGCTTCATGATAGCGGCATTTGCAGTCCTTTCGGCAATGCTCACGTACACGGGAGCGGCTCACAAAGCAGGTGAGGTCACAGCTCATCTCACGGGACTTGCGCCCGAGGTCTCCGAGCAGCTCATTGCGGCATTTCTCGACGTAACAGCCCTTAGCGGACTCCCGAAAAACGATTACTCCCTCCTGCCCTTCTTGTGTGCACTGACCTCATTTGGCGGAGTCTGCGTGCTGTTTCAGGCGGCAGCGGCAGTCTCGGGGAAGCTCTCCGTGAAGCCGCTTGTGATAATGCGTCTCGCCGCCGCTGTGATAAGCTTTTTCATGTGCAGGGCGGTAATGCCTTTCATGCTGCAAAACGTCACGGTCTCAGCCTCGTCCGTAAGCGTGCACAGTGAGAGGTCGCCCGTGCCGTCGGTAATGCTGCTGCTCATGACGCTCATGGTACTCAGCAGTTACTCGCTCGTATCGGCGTCGAGGACTACCGAGAGCTCATAATTCGGGAATCGCTCCTTCACGTCGCCGAGAATGTGCTCATAGAGCGATTCGCGGTCGGGAGCGGAATAGTCGATAATAACGTCGAAGTGTATCTTCTTCTGCTCCTCATACAGACTGAAGCCGTGCACCTGAAGCGCATACTGGTGGCGCATGACGATAGCAATTATCTCGTCGCGTATCTTCATGGCGTACTCGTTTTCGGTATCTACGGAGTAAATGCCTATGCCTGCGAGGACGACGTTGTGCTCCGCCATGACCTTTTCCGTTATCTCACGCTCAAGGACGGCAAGTCGGCTGACGGTCATTGTCTCAGGTATCTCGATATGCACCGAGCCTATCAGCATCGACGGACCATAGCTGTGCAGCACAAGGTCGTAAGCTCCCGTCACCTCGGGGAAATCGGTTATCGTCTTTTTTATCTTGTCGGCAAATCCGCTCTCGGTGCGCTCACCGAGAATGCGCGAAATGCTCTCGCGGAGCATATCAATGCCTGCCTTGATGATGACGAGTGAAATGACCGCACCGAGCCATGCCTCAGTGCTTATGCCGGTAGTCATAAAGAGGATAGCTGCGGCAAGAGTCGAGGCGGAGATAACTGCGTCGAGGAGAGCGTCCTTGCCCGAGCCGATGAGCGAGTCCGATTCAGCCTCCTCGCCCTTGCGCTTGACGTAGGTGCCGAGTATCACCTTCGTGATTATAGCCGCGACGAGTATGACTATCGCAGCAGGCGAATAATCGGGGATCCGCGGCACAAGTATCTTCTTCACAGATTCACTCAGGGCGGTAACGCCTGCGTACAGGATTATGACCGCAACGGACACCGAGCTGATGTATTCGACCCTGCCGTGACCGAAGGGATGCTCCTTATCGGGCTTCTTTTCGGCAATTCGCGTGCCGATTATAGTTATTGCCGAGGATAGCGCGTCGCTCGTATTGTTCACTGCGTCGAGGACGATCGCAACGGAGCCTGCTATCACTCCCACGACCGCCTTGAATGCCGCAAGGAGAACATTCGTGACTATGCCTATCACACTCGTCCTGATTATAATTTTTTCTCTGTTCATTACCGAAGCCGCCCTTTCTTGTTTGCTTTTTTTAATTATACAATATTTTATGGAAAATTGCAATAAAAATGTCACGGCTGATTTTAAATTTTGTTAGTATTCAATAATCGCAAAATGCGCGATTTTCCTTGACTTTTCCGCGTTTAAATGATACAATATTAGTAAATACGGGTATGTTAGCACTATACCCGAAAAACGAGAGAGGGAATTATTATGAACAAATTTTTCAAAGCGGCGGTATCCGCAGTCTCGGCTGCTGCACTTGTGATCTCGGGAATGCCCGCAGGTCTCGGCGCACCCGTACTCAGCACACAGGCTGTTGATACCAACAACGACGACTGGCTTCACGCAGAGGGAAGCCGTCTTTATGACATGAACGGCAATGAGGTCTGGCTCACAGGCGCAAACTGGTTCGGTCTCAACTGCTCTGAGAGGTGTCCGCACTATCTCTGGAGCGCAGACTGCGACGACCTGCTTCGTGAGGTCGCAGACAGGGGTATAAACGTTATCCGTTTCCCTGTTTCAACAGAGGTCCTCTATGAGTGGCAGAACGGTCTGGATGGACCTGTTTCGGGCGGCGGACTTCAGGCAGCCTACAATCCTCCGACGGATCAGGTCGGTGAGGACGGATCTGTCACCAAGGCAGGAACCTACGGCAGCATCAATAAGGAATTCGTTGAGGCTGACGGTCAAACTCACGTAACATCAGAAAAGGCTTTCGATATTATCCTTGCAAAGTGCAAGAAGTACGGCATAAAGGCATTCATCGACGTGCACAGCCCTCACGCTGACAACTCGGGTCACGTCTATAACCTCTGGTACGGCAAGGAGATGAACGACCACCCCGAAATTACGGTCACAACTGATATGTGGATAGACACTCTTACATGGGTGGCTGATAAATACAAGAACGACGATACAGTCCTCGGCTTCGACCTCAAGAATGAGCCTCACGGAAAGGGTCAGGAGGGCGACGCTGCTGCAAAGTGGGACGGCTCCACCGACGAGAACAACTGGGCTTATGCTGCAACAAAATGTGCGGAGTCCATTCTCAGCGTAAATCCTCATGCACTCATCATGGTAGAGGGCGTTGAGCAGTCACTCAGCGGCGCTCAGGCAGGCGACTACTGGGGAATCGCTGACAGACGTGACAATTCACCTTACATCGGAGCATGGTGGGGCGGTAACTTCCGCGGCGCAAGAGATAACCCCATCGTACCCAAGCAGGGCACAAGTCAGATAGTTTATTCACCTCACGATTACGGTCCGTCTGTTTACAATCAGACATGGTTCGATAAGGACTTCAACGAGCAGACTCTCCTTGATGACTACTGGTACGAGACATGGGCATACATCAACAAAGAGGAGATCGGTCCCGAGCTTATCGGTGAGTGGGGCGGTCACATGGACGGCGCTGAGAACCAGAAGTGGATGACTCTTCTCCGCGACTATATGATAAAGCACCACATCAACCACACCTTCTGGTGCCTGAATACAAACTCGGGCGATACAGGCGGACTCTGGGCAGGCTTCTCATACAACCTGAACGATGCTTCGGATACGAGCAACGGAACTACTATCACATGGGAAGAGGACAAGTACGCTCTTATGGAGGAGGCCCTCTGGCAGACTCTCGACAGCGGAAAGTACATCGGTCTTGACCACCAGATCCCGCTCGGCATAAACGGCACAGGTCTTTCACTCAACGAGTTCTACTCGAGCTACGCTTCAACAGAGGGAAGCAACCTCGACGGCGGTACAAAGGCAAACGGTCAGCCTGTTACAACAGATGCTGACCAGCCTGTTACAACTACAACAGCAAAGACTCCCGTTACTACTACGACTACAGCACCCGATACAGACGTTATCTGGGGCGACGCTAACGACGACGGAACTGTTTCAGTTGCAGACCCGACTCTTATCATGCAGGCGGCAGCAAATCCGAACGTTTATAAGGTGACAAATGCAAAGGCTGCGGACGTTACGGGCGGCAGCGACGGAGTCACCTCCGCGGACGCTCTCGTTATCCAACAGTACCTCGCAGCTCCCGAGGATATAAAGCTCCCTGTTGACTAATAACAAATATAATAGTTTACACGTATTTATTCGGGGGAAAACTTTGTTAAGCTTCCTCTATGACCCGATAGTTTTCTATCGGGTCATAGCTGCTTTATGCTTTAGCAGCGTAGAGGAGCTTA
>ONNL01000183.1 GCA_900319195.1 uncultured Ruminococcus sp.
CCTCCTTGTTCGCGGTGCAGAAAAATAATCGGCAAATCTTTCTCCGCGTCCCTTGATATTTCTATCAATATATGTTATAATGATATATATGTATTTTAAAAGGAGGGCTTTGTATGGTTACAGTTGAAAATCATATCGGAAAAATTTCGGTATCTGAAAAATATCTCATAGATATAGTTAAGCACACCGTCGATAACTGCTTTGGAGTTGCAGGAGTTTGCAGCACAACAGCTTTCGGCTCCGCACTTTCAGCTTTGACTCATGAAAGGGCTTTCAGAAAGAACAGAGGCGTTACTATCCGCACCGATAAGGACGGCGGTCTTATAATTGACCTGCACATAAAAGTGACCTACGGTACAAACATTACCGCCGCCGTTGACAGCATTATACACAAGGTCACCTTCTCTGTCGTTGAATCGAGCGGAGTTGAGGTGCATAAGGTCAACGTCTATGTTGACGATATGAGCGTTTGAACGTTTGAACATTTGTTATATTAGGAGGAATTGTCTGTGATAAGCGGAGATATGCTCAGAAATGCCATAATTTCTGCGGCGGTGACTATTGCTAACCGCAAGCGTGAGGTGGATGAGCTGAATGTTTATCCTGTCCCCGACGGAGATACGGGTACAAATATGTCAATGACGATAGGTAATTCTGTCGCAGAGCTGAAAAGGCTCGATAAAAATACAACGGCTTCTATGGTCGCGTCCACTGCCGCTTCCGCATTTTTAAGGGGAGCAAGAGGCAACTCGGGCGTTATACTCTCACTTATTTTCCGCGGCTTCGCAAAGGGACTTTCGGGCTGCACGAGCGCTAAGTGCTCTGACTTTGCAAAGGCTCTCGATTACGGCGTAGAAGCTGCTTACAAGGCTGTAATGAAGCCTGTTGAGGGTACTATTCTCACTGTCGTAAAGGCTGCCGCTAAAAAGGCGGAGGAAATGGCTGTCTCGACAAGTGATGATGTCATTTTCTGGTCTGAGATATGCGACGAGGCAGAGGCTACACTTGCAAGGACCACCGATATGCTCCCTCAGCTCAAAAAGGCAGGGGTAGTTGACGCAGGCGGCAAGGGACTTACTATAATTTTCCGCGCTATGACCGACGTTTTCAAGGGCGGAAAGATAGCCGTCGAGACCGAGCCTGCACAGCATACCGACTCGGGAAATGATTCGTTCAGAACGGCTGTCAGTGAGTATGACGACGAGATAAACTATACATACTGCACCGAATTCATGGTCGAGAAGAGCGAGAATTGTCCCGATGTATTCAAGCTCAGAGCTTACCTCGAGACTATCGGAGACTGCGTTGTCGTTGTTGACGACGAGCAGATAATCAAGGTGCACGTCCACACGGACAATCCCGGAAAGGCTATACAGAAGGCTCTGGAGTTCGGTCACTTCATCAACGACCCCAAGCCGAAGATAGAGAATATGCGTATCCAGCACGAGAACAAGGTCAAGGAGGCTGATACTGCTGATAAGGCGGGATTTGTCCCTGCCGAGCCTGAGAAGCCGTTCGGCTTCGTAGCTGTTGCGGCAGGTCACGGTATCGAGGCAATGTTCATGGACCTCGGCGCAGATGTCGTAGTACAGGGCGGTCAGACTATGAACCCGTCTACAGACGATATTCTCCGCGCGATACTCTCAACACCTGCACATACGGTATTCGTGCTCCCGAACAATAAAAACATCATCATGTCCGCTGAGCAGGCTGTGAAGCTCACCGACCGCAAGGTCTGCGTGCTCCAGACAAGGACTATACCGCAGGGCATTGCCGCTATGCTCGCATTTGACGCGGACGAGGGACTTGCAGAGAACAGGCTCAGAATGACAAAGGCATTCGAGAAGGTCTCAACGGGACTCGTTACCTTTGCGGCAAGGGACTCAGACTTCAACGGTCATCAGATAAAAGAGGGCGAGATACTTGCTCTCGATAACGGAAAGCTCTCGTTCACCGAGAAGGACATCAACAAGGCGACGGTCAAGCTCGTGCGCCGACTTGCAAAGGGCGATGTGAGCTATGTCACGCTCATCTATGGTGCAGATGTCACCGAGGAGAACGCAGAACAGGTCAAGCAGACTGTCCAGTCCAAGCTTGGCGACAAGATAGAGGTAATGCTCGTGAACGGCGGTCAGCCGGTTTACTACTACATCATCTCGGTAGAATAAGAAACATGAACAGCTCCATAAAACAAAAATCGGGACACCCTCGGGTGTCCCGTTCTCATTATTCAATAGTCACTTTTTTCATAACAACAGGCTGGAGCGGCTTATCGTTGTAATCGGTAGCAACCTCTGCTATCTCGTCAACGACCTCAATGCCCTCAACGACCTTGCCGAATGCGGCATACTGTCCGTCGAGATGAGGAGCGTCCTCGTGCATGATGAAGAACTGTGAGCCTGCGGAATCGGGTCTCATCGAGCGAGCCATTGAGATAACTCCGCGTGTGTGCTTGAGGTCATTCTTCACGCCGTTCGACGAAAATTCTCCCTTGATGTTCCAGCCGGGACCGCCCATTCCTGTACCCTCGGGGTCGCCGCCCTGTATCATGAAGCCCGGGATTATCCTGTGGAATGTAAGACCGTCATAGAAGCCCTGCTTCACGAGCTTCTCGAAGTTCTCGCACGTAATAGGTGCAGTCTCGGGATAGAGCTCGATCTTGATCTTTTTTCCGTTTGCCATTTCAATAACTACCATTTGTTTTT
This sequence comes from uncultured Ruminococcus sp., assembly GCA_900319195.1. GTDB lineage: Bacteria > Bacillota > Clostridia > Oscillospirales > Ruminococcaceae > Ruminococcus. The sequence goes on from ONNL01000183.1 coordinate 2,706, forward strand.
CCTCCGTTAAAATACTATTTGATTTTCCTGTAGAATATCATTATTCGCATCAGCATAGCCGTTTTCGCCGCCCTGTGCAGTCGGGTCTGAGGCGCCTTCCTTTGCCGCCTTCTGCTCGTTGTACGCCTCGAGTATCGACTTCTTTGCGGTAGTCTCCTCAACAGGCTCCATCGTCTCGCCCTCTGGAAGCGGCGGAACAGTACCTACAACTCTGCCGATAAGGTCTGTCACGACCTCAGCAGTCGGCAATGTAACATCTCCCGAAGCCTCCTCGGAGGCAGCTTCCGCATAAGTCGCCGTAATGCCCGTAAGTCCTGCAACGATAGTAATATCAGGCGTTTGATTTTTACGATTTCTCATATTTGTTTCCTGAATACTCTTTGCACATGACTTTTCTGCCATAATGACAAGCATTGCAGCAAAAAACGCAAGTATTAATGCTATTACTCTGCGATTATTCATATTATCTGCCTCTTAACCTATTTTTTCAATGTTCAGCTTCTGTATCGCCACATTGCCCGAAGCTGTACCCACCTGAAGAACGAAGTCGGCATTTCTGTCCGTTTCATCGCAGGTGAACTCCTCCGAGAATGAAGTTGTATTGCCTGTGCATTCGATAGTGCTGCTGAAATAAACAGCCGATTTGTCACTGCTTCTGATAATGACGGGGAAGGTCATTCCCGAAGCTGCCGCACAATCGAAGGTCACTCTGTATTTTCCGCCTTTTCTGAGGTCAACGCCCGAGGCTATACCCTCTGCGTCCTCTGCGGAAGCTCCCGTGGTCATCACATTCATCCAGAAGGACCTGTCATACTCGTTGAAGTACGGGTATATGCTCACCTTGGAATCAGGGTCGGTGCTGAGCGAGAACTCAACATTTGCCGCGACGTTAAGACCTATCTGGTCGGAATACTTTCCCGTAACCTGACAAATCTTGTCCGCGAGGACAGCCGCGCTCTTCTGCTGAGTAACAGCCGACGGATGCCAGTCACAGCCGTAGCCGTCCGAAGCACTCTGCGTAGCACACTGATAGCAGGTTATCTTTGTATCGCCCGTGTCGCTGACGAATTCGTCCACAGCCTTTTCAAGATACGGATAGAGCGTCTCGCCGCCCATTGTACCGAATGTGCATATTATGTAGGAATCGGGATTGAGCGTCCTTATCTGCTTGAGGAACTCCACATACTTCTCCTGATACTCGGGACCGCGCGTCTCGACATCGGTCGATGTGTATGAGGAATCATTCGTGCCGAGGTTTATGACAATGACATTGCTCTTGTGCGATTCAAAGTCCCACGGAGTATCATATCCGAACTGCTGTCCGACGATAGCGTAATTCTTCGGGACGAGCGAGTCCGTGTTTTTCTCGCCTGTTGTATAACCCGACACAACACCGTAGCCGCTGTAGCTTACTGCGCTGTAATCCGCGCCGAGCTTTTCTGCCGTGAGGTACGCATACGACTTCATGAAGTTCTCGGTGCCCGTGCTGAACTGCTCGCCGTTAGACTTGCCCTCAACACCGTAGCCGCAGGTGATAGAGTCACCGATGAACTCGATAGTCATGTCCTTTTTCTCGGTCGGCGATACGGGAACAGTGCAGTCGGAATTGACCTTTATCCCCGAAACACCGACGGTGCCGTTGTTTGCTTCCGAGAGGTGTATGACCTTTATCCTTGCCGTTCTCGGCTCTGTACCGCTGAACAGCTCCACGGTCTTGCTCTTTACCGACATGAGCTCGTCAACGACTATCTCATCGTCAACAATTACAGCATATCTCGGCTTGTATCTGTCCTCACTGTTGATGTTCTCGTCACCAAGAATGGTTATCTCAGCAGACTTAGCGTCGTTCACGACAAACTCAACAGCCGCACCGCTCTGAACGAGCCACGGGACATTGTCCTTCACGCAGTTTCTTCCTATATAGCGTACATTTTCTTCCGTTGCAGGAACTGTTGTCTCAATGAAATCGCCCGTATTCACAAAGCTCTTTCTCATCTCAACGAGGTCAAAAACATTCACCTTACCGTCATTGTTCAAGTCCTGTCCCTCCGTTAATGACGCTCCGCCTATGAGCGCCTCATTCAGTCCTCTAAGCTCTGATACCGAATACTGCTTAGCCGCGTTTGCAGCAGTGCATATCACTGCCATGCCTATCGAAGCAGCCGCAACAGCAGCTATGACCTTTTTCTTCATTTCAAGCCAGCGTCCTTTCAAATAAAAATATCAAACTCCTGAACATCACATCTCCGGGGGAAACGTGACACATCATATGAATTCATTATATCCTATTTTCCGAAAGTTGTCAATAGTACAAAATCACAGGCAGCACTGACACACAGCTCACCTGTGAAGCTGCTTGACTTTTTTCAGAGAATTTATTATAATTGATAAAAAACAGGTTACAGATTTGAGGTCATGAAAATGGACGCACGTATCGTTAAAGTCATTGCCTACATTCACAGATACAGTTTTTTATACGGATTTATTATAGCACTGTTTTATCCGTCAACTTATGTTGTTGGCTCCTCTTTGATAATATATGGTATATGGACTATATTAGGCTTTATTTTTAAATGGACACATATATTTTGCTCTTATCAAAATGCATATCACAAAAAAATGACGCCGAATAATGTTGATTGGAACATGGTCAAAAAAATTGACATATATATCATCTCAAGCTTTTTTATTATAGTCGGCACAGCCCTTTTTTTCTGATTTCAGATCCACTCCTGCAAATCATAAACTCCAATTATAAGGAGTGACAAAATATGAACGAGCTATGCAAAATAATCAAGGAAATGACGATACCCAATTTCATGAACATCAGGACCTCTCTTCGCACATATGACAGAGATGCACTTTGCTGCGGTGCTCCTTGCCGGAGGTGGGCGTACCACACCTTGCATTCAGCAGATAAATGATTCATAAATCCCTGCGTTTACGAAGAACCGCCCTTCCACGAAAGCGGCATGGACAATCCCGAAAGCCCGACATCTGTCACACTCTCAGACGAGCAGCTGTTGGAATATCTTGACAGGATCGAAAAGAAACCCTATGATTACATAGATTCTCTCACTGACGAAATGCTATATGAATGCCCCGAGGGATGCAAACACACCGGAATGAAGCTTGTTCTCCGCCACATCTCCTTCCACACAGGAATGCCGAACGGACAGACAGCCGTTTCGACAGGAAAGTTTCCGATGTGGGGGTCTCAGGCTGATAAATACGTTGACGACGGCATTTTCTTCGGTCGCTACCGAAAAGGTCAGGTCACAACGATACACGTCTAATAATAAAACAACAAACTCCATAGCCCCGAACAATATCGGGAACGCTATGGAGTTTTGCTTATATATGGTTATTTCCGATCCCTCATGTCAGCCCTCTATCTGCCGCGCAAGGAACTGCGCTGCGGCATTTATGAGGCTCTTTTGCCTGTCGTCAGCAGCCTCGGGCTTATCGCCGCACAGGAACACGACAGCTCCCGAGATATCGCCTGCTGTGATTATTGGCACAGCCGCACACGCTGCTCGGTCAACACCCTCCGCCGCGAAGAAATCGGCGATGCCGCCGCTTTTCAGATAATACTGACTGCGGTTCTCCATCAGCTCCTCAAGCTGCGGAGTGACACGGCGCTCCGATAGCTCCTTTTTCGGCACACCTGCACTCGCGGTAACGTGGTCCTTGTCGAATATCACCACGGGACAGCCTGCTATCTTGCACATTATTTCCGCGACGTATGAGGCATTCTCACTCATCTCGCTTATCGCGGAATATTTCTTGAAAATCACCTCGCCTTCGCTGTTTGTGTATATTTCAAGAGGGTCGCC
>ONNL01000167.1 GCA_900319195.1 uncultured Ruminococcus sp.
CCTGTCGTCAACTGAGAGGAAGAGTCCGCTGTTCACGTTTTTGATGACGTACTTGTTGTTTGTATTTAAAGCTGTGCCTGTTTTGAGGGTAGAAGCTGCTCCGCCGCCGTTTACTACGACCTCGGGTCTTGCGGGCATATCATAGCCTGTGCCGAGGAAGAAGCTCGTGTGAGGAGGCTGGTTGTATGCGGTATTCTGAGAGGATACCTGCATTCTGTACTGAGGGTCGTGCATGAGGGTAGTTACACGATAATCAGTTGCATAGGGAGTTGCGTAAATTCTGATAGACTTGCTGTCGGCAGCTCTTACGATGAGCTCCTCGCGCCAGTCACCGAAAATGTCGGCTGAAAGGCAGGGAGTACCCTTCGTGGTGTTGCAGGTGTAGAAGCCTGTTGTTGTGAGGATAGTGCTGAGCTTGCCGTTCTCATTCATCTTTGAGATAGTCGCAGGTGAATCGGTATAGCCGTCGAGTATCTCGCGCTCGAGGTCGCCGTCCCAGTATGAGAGGAAGTTGATAGCAGGACGGTTGCATGAGAGGACAGTACCGTTCGTGCTTACGACAGGAGTAGTATTGTCCGAGGTCTTGTTGCCCCAGCACTCTGCTCCGGGGTTGCCTGTCCATACGTTGTCGGCACAGCAGCGTCCTGTGTCGCCTGCGCCGTTCTGATGATAGAGCACCTTTTTCTGATCGAGGTCTATGAGCGAGACACCGTAGCCGCTTGCCTTTTCCTCGTGGCAGATCCACGCTTCCTGTCCCGGATTTGTCGGGTCGAGGTCGCCAACGTGCATTGCGTCGCCGTGACCGGTATTTGTGGTGTAGTAGAGCGAGCCGTTGTCGTCGATGATAGCCGCTCCTGTGAATACCTCCTGCTTGCCGTCGCCGTCAACGTCAACAGGCATGGAGTTATGGTTACCGTCGCCGTATGCGTTCGTCGAGGAGTTCGTGTTGCCGCTGTCGTACGTCCAGAGATGCTTGAGCTTCTTGTTCTCGACTGCATAAGCCGCCGCTGTGAGTCTTGTATAGTATCCGCGTCCTGTTACTACGCAGGGGTGAACGCCGTCAAGGTACGCGACTGTTCCCCAGAATCTGTCAACACGGTTGCCGTACTTGTCGCCCCAATTACTTACCGTGCCTCTTGCAACGGGATAGTTTACAGTATCGAGAGCCGCACCTGTAGCTCCGTCAAAGAGGGTGTAATACTCGTTGCCCGTGAGGATGTATCCGCTCGAATTGCGGTAATCTGCGGAGGCATCGCCTATAACAGTACCCTTGCCGTCAACAGTGCCGTCGGAGGTCTTGCAGGTCATCTCGCACTTGCCGTCGAGGTCGAAGTCTGCAACGTAAAACTGCGTGTAGTGAGCACCTGCACGGATATTCTTACCGAGGTCTATTCTCCAGAGCCTTGTGCCGTCGAGACGGTAGCAGTCGATGAAAACGTTGCCCGTCGTGCCGCTCTGAGAGTTGTCCTTGGAGTTGTCGGGGTCCCACTTCATGAATATCTCATACTGACCGTCTCCGTCAACGTCGCCCACGGAGCAGTCATTCGGTGAGTATATAGATGAGGGAGGTGTCACGGGGATATCGAAGTATGTCTGATCGGAGATGAGCTTGCACTCCTCGGAGGACTTCAGTGCTGTGCCTGCGTATGTATCGACGCGGTACTTTGATGAAGCCGAGCCGCCTGTGTCGAGGTAGCAGGTCGCTCCCGTTGTCGTGCTTGTATAGATAAGTGTACCGTCACGGTAGAGCTTGAAGGTAGCGTCGGAAGCGTCATCCGCGAGCCAGCGCCAGTTTACGAGCATTCCGTTTCCCGTGTTCACTGCGGAGATACCTCTGTTGAGGTATTCCACGACATTTGTGCCGCTGCCTGCCGCGTCAGCGGTGATAACGTCCGCGATACGCTGAGGGACAGACATTGACGTGAGGCTTACAGCGAGTGCAGAAGCCGCGGCTGCGAGCCTTCTTGAGAGGTGCTTCATGGTCAAGATCATCCTTTCATTCCATGGGGACGGCGAAAATGTCCCATATAATTTTCATTACCCTTCGTTCAAGTTAAATCATGTTCTTCAATCATATTTCGTTAATATTTGAAGTGACATGATTAACAATTTGTCTACAATTAATATTATACAATCTTTTTCTGCACTTTGCAATGAACTATTATATCATTTTTAATGATATTTTGAGGACTTTTTTCAAAAATGTGCAAAAAAGTCTTGCAATAAGCTGAAAACTATGATACAATAATACACAGAAGATTTCATTAACTGATAAAAAATTATTACGAAAGGAAAAATATGGGCAAACGGGTTCTGATAGGTGTTATCATCACGGACTGTGACGTGGATTTTCAGGGCGAGATAATGCGCGGCATCATCACTCAGGCTTTCAGAAGTGACTGCGACATCGCCGCACTTACTCCGATGAACAATTTTTCGTATGATTCACCGCATAAAAACTGCGAAAAGAATATTTTCAACCTGATGCTCTCAGACAGGTTTGACGGCTTCATCTACGACAGAGATACCCTCCACAGCGAAGAGATACGCAATTACATAGACGGTCTTTGCAGGCGCTCGGGCAAGCCTGTCATGCTTCTCGATTACAACGACCACAAGAATTTCGAGACGACCTCCGCCGACGACTGCACCGCCTTTGAAAAGCTCACGGACCACCTCATAGAAGTCCACGGGCTGAAAAAAATATACTGCCTGACAGGTCCGAAGGACGTTTTCTGTGCACGCGAAAGACTCGAGGGGTACTTCAATTCCATGAAGAAGCACGGTCTCCGCTATGACCGCTCCTGCTACGAATACGGCGACTTCTGGCACAAGGCGGCAGAGGACCTCGCAAATAAGATAATCAGCGGCGAGCTCGAAAGACCCGAGGGCATAGTCTGTGGAAACGACGTAAGTGCTGTGCGGCTGATACAGACGCTTATGCGCAGCGGTATAAGAGTTCCCGAGGACATTGCCGTGACAGGCTATGACGCTTCCGACGCAGGCTACAACTGCACTCCCACCGTCACGAGCTACTGCCGCCCGAATTTCCAGCTCGGCGCGGAGGCTCTGAGGAGACTCTACCGCATAATCACAGGAAAGATATGCCGCAAGGTGCCGAACAACAACGGCAGTCTGCGCCTCGGAGAGAGCTGCGGCTGCGGTGCCGACAAAATGACCAAGAGCACGGTGCACCGCGTTGAGAATATCTATAAGCGCCACGAATCCGACATACTCTACCGCAGCATGATCTCGGATATCACTAACGTGGACTCTATCTCCGACTTCTCCGACAAGCTCGACAACTACACCTACCTGCTCTACCGCATGGCTCACTTTAAGATATGCCTTACGAGAAATTACATGGAGTCCACTCAGAATATCAACGTCAAGAACCTCGATTTCGATGTCAATGACGAGGTAAGGATAGCCATGTCAAAAAACGCGATAAAGCGAGAGCCTGTCACAGATGAATATTTCAGAGCCTCGGAGCTGCTCGATGTGTATTCGCAGGAGAGGAGCTATCCCGTTGCGTATTGCCTTGCGCCGCTCCACTACAACGACAACTTCTTCGGATATGCCGCGCTCTCATTCGGCAAGATACCCTACTGCTTCGACAAGATCTTCATGCTCTGGATGGACTACGTGAACATCGGTCTTGAACAGGTGAGAATAAGATCGGTAATAAAAAATGCCCTCTCGGATTCGCAGAGGGCAAGGAATATAGACGCTCTTACGGGACTTCTCAGCCGTTCGGGGCTTGAAAATATGCTCAGGGAAAGGGCTGCCGCGGCTCCGCCAAATTCGGAGCTTGCAGTGATAACCGTCGAGCTCTCAGACCTGCAAAAGATGTACTTCCGCTGCGGCGACAAGAAGAGCGTCGAGAACATCACCGCATTCTGCTCGGCTGTGAAGGAGTGCGTAAGACCCGACGAGCTTCTGGGTGTATGGGCAACACATCTGCTCTGCGTGATCACTCCCGACGAGGAGCGTGCCTCCGAGATATACAGCGACCTCAAGACAAGGATACGCCGCCCCGAGTTCATCGAAAAAGTCGAATGGAGCATGGAATTCTCAGTCGGCTGCTCGATGCTCCCCCTCAGTGGAGCCGATATGCTCTCGGACGCTGTGTACAAATCGGGTGCAAACAAGGTCGGTATCTGCGCTTCCGATACCGAAATAAATCCGCAGTACAACAAGCTCTGTCAGCTAAGGAACCGGATAATAAAAAATCCCGAGCTGCCGTGGAAGATAAACGAGATAGCAAGCAATATGTACCTCAGCAAGAGCTATCTGCAAAAGATATACAAGAGCTTCTTCAACAAGAGCATTATCGAGGAAATGATAGAGTTCCGCATACAGAAGGCAAAGGAGCTCCTCAGCACCACCGACCTCACTGTCACCGAGGTGTCAAGGCAGTGCGGCTACTCATCGTATAACTATTTCGTGCGCCAGTTCAGGACATTTGAAAGCGTCTCGCCCTCGGAATACCGCGAAAAGAGCAGCTCTATCTGAGGAAGATGTCGCTCTCTCGGCATATGTCGCCCTCGAGACTGTATGTCACCTCACAGCTCAGACCGTCCCCGCTCTTTTTCGGGACTATCCGCCTGTCAGCTATCCTGACATCACCGAGGAAATTCTTCTCGTAAAGGTAAATCTTAGTATTCAGTATTTTTTCAAGCTCTCCGTCGGACCTCTCCTCCGCGGAGAGCTTTGTTTCGCTTATCACAGTCTTTTTCACGCCTATGGGGAGCTCCCTCCCGAGAAAATAAAGGCTGTGCGGACTTGTCTCCCGTCGCTCCGACTTATAGCCGCTCCTGCCGAATGACAGCGGAATGCTCAGGCTGAAAAGCTCCAGCGAGCGCTCCGTGTCCGTATTTCCAGTAGGGACGTATTCCTCGGAGACACGCGGCGCTGTAAAGGTCACGGTCTGAGTGTACAGTCCCGTTATCTTCCCCATTGCGTGATGA
>ONNL01000172.1 GCA_900319195.1 uncultured Ruminococcus sp.
GACATGATGAATATATTAGGAGTACCGATAAGGATCGTGATCAGCATGATTATGAAGCCTGTAATATTTTTCTGTGAAAAGCCCTTATCTATATCGACCGATGACAAGTAGAATCCATATATAAAAAATGCGGGATTTACAAGAAGCATAACGAACTTGTCAAAATACCAGATAACAGTATCCTTTTTTTCATTGTCATTCTTAGACACATCATTTCTTCCCTTCTGTTCGGAATATAAGCTCCGCCTGTGAAGTATATTATCAGTATAACACAAATGCCTGTGAATTACAAGATGTACAGTACATAAGCGTTAAAAACGTCTGAAAAGCTTTCCCGTATTTATTTGACTGCACCTCGGGCAGTGCTCGTCTTGCATTTTTCTCTGCAATGTGATACAATATTAACATCAATGCATCAAGGAGATAAAAAAATGTCAGACAAACAAAAGAAATTTTCAGAAAAACAGCGTCAGGAGGAGCTCAAAAGCCTGAAAGCAAAGCGCTTCTGTGTAGTTCTCGTTGTGGTCTTGGAAATTGCACTCATAGCGGTCAATATCGGCTTCGGAGCATATATCGGTATGATGAAGAGGCGCTGTAAAAATTCCGTGAAGGCTCAGGTAATAGATGTACAAACTGAAACCGAGCTCTATCACAAGGCGAGAGTAAACCAAAATGACAATGTGTACAGACCCAACGCCGTAAAAACTCACACATACGCGACGATAGAGGTCGAAACTGACGGCATCTTCAAACAGCACACCATAGAAAAGCAGACCGCTAAGTATCACAAGTCGCAGGATCTGAAAATATACTATGACCCCAAAAAGCCCGACAGATACTACATAAGCGGTGACCTCGAATACTATTCAACGAGCGTGAAGATAACGTCTGTTATTGCTTTTCTATGGCTCGGAGTCTGCTATCTGATAATCAGGCTCACCATCAAAGCAAGCAGGGAGTTCAAGAGCAAATATGACTGAGCTCATTGAGCTGAGTAAGAACGCTTTGACCCCATGCTAAGTTTCAGGAGATGATTTTTTTGACAGCAGGTTCACCCGATATGACCGGCGGTCCTATTATAAAAAATGTATGGCTGTATACCATACCCATTATCCTCACGGGTATATTACAGCTCCTTTTCAATGCCGCCGACCTCGTTGTAGTCGGTCAGTTCTGCGGAAGCATTTACGTTGCCGCAGTAGGCGCTACGGGAGCTCTCATAAACCTCATAACCAACCTTTTCATCGGACTATCGGTAGGTGCAGGCGTTACCGTCGCACACGGTCTCGGCTCGGGACGCTCCAACGATGTCCGCAAAACAGTGCACACGGCAATCCCTACGGCTATCATAAGCGGTATAATACTTACGGTCATAGGCGTTTTCGGAGCACGCACCTTTCTCAAGCTCATGGACACTCCCCCGTCGGTGCTCGTGCTCTCCGCCAAATATATGCGTATATACTTCCTCGGTATCACCGCAAGTATGCTGTATAACTTCGGCTCGGCTATACTCCGCGCCGCAGGTGACACAAGAAGTCCGCTCGTTTACCTCACTATCGCAGGAGTGCTCAACGTGATACTCAACATCATCTTCGTTGTCGCATTCGGTATGGACGTTGACGGTGTTGCCCTTGCGACAACGCTCTCGCAGTGTCTCTCCGCATTCCTCATAATTCGGGAGCTTTGCAGAATGACGGACGCCTGCCGTCTTGACCTCAGAAAAATGAAGATACACGCGGTACAGCTCAAGAAGATTTTCAGGATAGGTTTTCCCGCAGGTATACAGGGTTCGCTCTTTGCTATATCAAACGTCATCATACAGTCCTCGGTAAACTCCTTCGGACCGATCGTCATGAAGGGTAACGCCGCAGCTCAGAATATCGAGGGATTCGTCTATATGTCAATGAATTCCTTCCACCAGACAGCCCTCAACTTCACGGGACAGAACTACGGAGCGAAAAAATTCGACAGGATAAAAAGGATAACCACTGTCTGCCTTATCTCAGTTTTCCTCACGGGACTTGTTCTCGGTATGCTCATGCATATCTTTGACAGACCGCTCCTCTCTATCTATATCACCGACGACAAGCGGGCGCTCAAATACGGCGTTATCCGTATCGCTTACATCTGTATGCCGTACTTCCTGTGCGGTCTGATGGACGTTGTCACGGGACTTATCCGCGGTATCGGCTCGTCGCTCCTGCCCATGATAATCACCGTTGTGGGAGTATGCGGAATGCGTATCGTATGGATATACACTATTTTCAGGATACCAAAATACCACTCGCTCCAGAGCCTTTATCTTTCGTACACTATCTCATGGACGATAACCTTTGCGGCGGAGCTTATTGTGTTCATTATCCTTATGAAAAAACGGCAAAAGCAAAAAATATGACGAATTTTCGGGGAAGTCTCTAAGTGAGCCTTCCCCGATTTTCTGTCATGGAGCTTAACAAAGTTTTCCCCCGCTAAGTTCTTCCTATTTCCTGCGTTTTCTGTTAAACACGCCTTTTTTGAGAAGTCTTGCGGAGCCTGCGCAATCAAGGAGTTCAGCTATCCTTGCCGCGTTCTGCACGCTCATGGACTTGACCTTATACTTCCTGTACTCCTCGCCCTCAAACCAGAAGCCGACAGCGCAGGTGCCCCAGAATTCCTGCATTATAGTCTGCTCAAACGTCACCTTTACGAGCTTTCTGCGCTCCGAGACAACGGTATGGAAAAACGACCACTTACAGCAGCGGACAAGTATCTTATCGTCATAAAGAGCTATCCCGCTCGTCCACCATGCAGTCAGCTTGATAAGCGTGAACCACCCGAGAAGAACCTCGAACATTATCAGCACGAAGTATGAAAGCTCGCTGAATTTCGGGAAAAATTCCACTATCCTCTTCTGAGCAGGTATAAGTGCCGCTCCGAGTGTGACGGGAAGCCAGATATAGTTCCAGAAGCCAGTCCTTAAAGTCCTGAAATCATTTCTGACACCTGCGAAAATGCCGATATGCTCAAGCTCTCTGCCGATACTGCGCTCCTTTTTAACGGGAGTGAGAACGGGCATACTATTGCTGTCAGAGCCATAGCCTGCACAGCTTATATTCACTGCGACCATGCCCATATACTTCATTATGAGATTCTGCCGCATATCCGTATAGTTGATATGCGACGGCATAATGCGGAATTCCTTGCGCGTGGTTATGCCGTAGCGAATGTTCAGGCAGTTCTCGTCAACGTCCGTATTGAAGCGCGAATAACGGAGCAGATTCACGATGAACGACAGAAGCCATGTGCCGATGATGAAAAGTCCAAGCAGTACCGCCGCAAACGGAATTTTCAGAACAAGCCGCTCCGAAATGTGTGCGGTCTGCGTCTGGATGCTGTTTATGGAAATGCTGATTATGTCACGCGCTATGCTTCCGCCCTTGATGAGAAAGAGCGCAATGTAGACAACTCCCGAAAAGCCGCTCGAAAAGAACGCTGAGAACAGCATTACCGAGAGCTCTGACGGGTCGATGATGTCCTTTATTTTGGTTGCTTCGCTGACATCCGGGATATGCTCCATGATGACATTTGCGGTCTTTTCGCTCACCATGAGCTTCATGTCCGTTGCATTGAGTATGCCTGCGCTGGTATCGCACCGCACTATTGCCGCACGAAACGGCTTGAAATAGAACGGGTGCTCGATAGTCACACTGCTCATATTCGCATAGGGAATGGTCTTTATCACACGCACGAAAAAGCCGAGACGATGAACGATAGCAGTCTCTCCGACAACTATCTGCGAGAAAAACCACCTCACGAAGCCGAATACCAGAATGGCACCGATTATCAGCAGGTCAAACCACGCTCCGCGAAGCCAGTTGTAGAGGAAGTCGCGGTCAAAGCGTATCACGTTGATACTGCGTATTATCGGGAAAATAAGGAGCCAGATGTTCTTTGCGGAGTACCTCAGTATCCGCAGAGGGTGCTCGTGATAGCTTTTCAATGTCGGACACCTCCCGTCTGAACAAGGGAAAGTATCTCAAGCGCGTCATGCTGGTCGAGGAAAAGCAGGTCAAGCTGTCCGCCGTAAACAAAGAATACGATGAAATTTAGTCCTGTGTACTGCGAGAGCGGCGTGGTTATGACCGTCGTGTACTGCACCGACGAATAGCGCACGGACTGGTGAAACTTTATGAAAACTCCGCTCGTTTTGACTATCTCAGTCTCCGTTGCGGTGTATTTTACAGATGAGAAAAAGAGCGGCAGATAGATGAAAACGAGTATGAAAGCAACTGCGGAGACCGTTATCACCGAGATATTGACAGCAAGCTTTATGGGTATAAGTATGATGTCAAGCGCGATTATCGCCGCCGTCAGCAGCAGCACAGCTATCCTCAGCACGATAAGACTGCGCTTATTCGGTCTGTAATGCTTCATATTCCGCCCTCCCTTCAAAGTCATATTTTTATTATACCACAAATACTCTTGAATGTATACCTATTTTTTGTGAATTTTTCGGAGGCGGCTATGGAGAGGTTACTTGAGAGGATAAACGAGGCGGTATGGGGCAACGGACTCATCCTCCTGCTGATAGGCACAGGTCTGTTTTTTACCGTAAAACTGCGGTTTGTACAGCTGAGGGCTTTCACGCTTCCCATAAGGGCACATCAAAGGCGATCCGCTCAAAACCGCGGCTTATCGCAGGGAAAGACGGTCTGCATGGCGCTCGGAGCGGCTATGGGGACCGGAAACATCACGGGTGCGGCTTCTGCCGTGATGATCGGCGGCGCAGGTGCAGTCTTCTGGATGTGGGTCTCGGCTCTGCTCGGAATGGCGATAGTCTACGCGGAAAACTGTCTCTCAGTGAAGTACAGCTCTGGAGATGTGCGCGGTCCAATGGCTTATCTGAGCAAGGGAGTGAGAAGTCCCGTACTTGCCTATATATTCGCGTTTATGTGCATCTGTGCGGCATTCGGCATGGGCGGAATGGTACAGGTCAGCTCGGCGGCGGACGCTGTATCTGTGAGCTCCCCTCTCGCTCGCCCGGTTGTTGCAGTTGTCTCCTTCGTGCTGATATCGGCAGTCACAGGAGGCGGAACAAAGCGCATAGGTTCGGCGGCTTCAGTACTCCTGCCCGTCGCCTCTGCCGCATACGGAGCGGCGTGTGCCGCGGTGCTCATCACCTTCCGCGAAAATATTCCGCAGGCTTTTGCTGACATACTTAGCGGAGCTTTCAGCGTAAGAAGCGCAGTCGGCGGTATTTCAGGGCTTGCAGTCTCACGTGCAGTCTCCGTCGGAATTAGGCGCGGCATTTTTTCAAACGAGGCAGGTCTCGGCACGTCAGCACTCCTGCACAGTGCCGCGGAGTCGGATTCTCCCGAATTACAGGCAGACTGGGCAATGACAGAGGTGTTCTTCGACACGGTGATATGCTGTACACTGACCGCTCTCGTTATGCTGTGTTCGCCGTGCAGAGAGTCCGTGGGAGCGGCATTTTCGGCTGTACTCGGACGTTTCGGAGCACCGTTCATAGCCACGGAGCTCGCCGTTTTCGCGTTCTGCACGGTCATCGGACAATTCTACTGTGCAGGGACAGCATTCCGCTATATCACGGGTAATGAGTCGGGACGGACGTTCAGTCTGCTGTTTGCAATTTGCTCGTCGCTCGGAGCTGTCCTCACAGCAAGGACAGTATGGACGCTCTCGGACATCTTCAACGGTCTGATGGCACTCCCTAATCTGCTCGGACTGCTTCTGCTTTCGCATAATGTGACGAATAAATCCCGAAAAACAGGCAATAATAGTACCAACAAAAATCATGTAAGGGGTACTGAAAAATGAGCTACATCGGAGAAAACGGACTTTTCACATTCAGGGACGGCGGCTTTGAAGTCAAGGACTCGGAGCTCCTCACCGCAAAGGACGCAACAGCGCTCGGGCACAGGCTTGCAGGCTTCGGGCACCGATTCTACGCGGGCTGCAGGAGCTTTGAAAACAGCCGTGCCATGACCGCGCTGTGCCACGGTATCACGGAGTGCGGCGGTGAGGTTTGTCTCTGCGGCAACACCGACCTGCCTTCATTCAGGTACGGTATTCCGCTTGTTTCAGCCGATTGCGGCATCTTCGCTGACGGCACGGGTAACGCTCTGCGGTTCACTTTTTACGACAGGAACGGCTTCGTGTGGAACGACAGGCAACTCAGCGAACTTGTAAATGCTCCGGAGCTTCATATAACCGAAAAACAGGGAAAGGTCAGCACTCTCACTACCTTTGCCGACCTCTACACAGGCAGTATCAGGGACTCGCTCTCGCTCCGCGGCAAAATTATTGCAGGAGTGAGCTGTGCGGATAGATCTGTCAGAGCGCTGTGGGAGGACATTTTCACGGGCGATGATGATACACTCGTGTTTCAGACATCTGACGACGGGCAGCGTGTAAATGCCTATTCTTCGGACGTTGGCTTCATTTCATACGAAAAGCTCGTGATGACCTACGTGTCACAGCTGATAAAAAAGGGCGAGGAGGTCTGGCTGCCAGATTCCTTCCACTATGCCGCGGA
>ONNL01000199.1 GCA_900319195.1 uncultured Ruminococcus sp.
CACGCTCTCCGTGAGGGACTTACAGAAAAGGGATATAATGTCATTTCAGCTGAGGTTGAACAGATTCCTGCAAACTACGTAACGCTCAATGACGAGGAGTCCATAGACAAGATGAATAACCTCCTCGAGCACCTTGAGGAGAATGACGACGTACAGAACGTATATCACAACTGGGAAATGCCTGCTGAGGACTGATAATGGCAGTCATTGAAAGGGTAACAGACAGCGGCAGGCTCCATGAGGTAGCGGAGCTTGCCGACAAAATATGGCATGAGTGCTTCACGGGTATCATCTCAAACGCTCAGATAGACTATATGGTCGGGAAATTCCAGTCATATGAGGCTATGCAGGAACAGGTAAACGGACAAAGGTACTCGTATTTCGCTGTTTCGGACGGTGATGACCTCTGCGGATATTTTGCCGTGAAGCCCGAGTCGGACGACCGTTTCTTTCTTAGCAAGCTGTATCTCCGCTCGGATAAGAGGGGACAGGGAACAGCCTCACAGATGCTCGGAAGGGTGTTTGAGGAAGCTCGAAGGCTCGGCAAGAGGTCAGTGTACCTTACGGTCAACAAGCACAACTCCCATGCGATCGCCGTCTATAAAAAGACAGGCTTCAAGGTCATAGGAGAGCCTGTTACGGACATCGGAAACGGCTTTGTCATGGACGACTATGTCATGGAATACAAGCTGTGATATTTTCGCATTTCATCACATATAATTATCGGGTACAGAGATGTATCCGATTTTTTTGGAGGAACAACACATGGGAATAGCTGAACTGTTATTAATGTCGGTAGGACTTGCAATGGACGCATTCTCCGTGGCAGTCTGTAAGGGACTCGGCATGAAGAAGCTGAAGTGGAGCTACGGCTGTGTTATAGCGCTGTATTTCGGTATATTTCAGGCGGCAATGCCGCTTCTGGGATATTTCCTCGGCAGCCGCTTTGCAGACCTGATAGCGTCATTCGACCACTGGGTATCGTTCGCGCTGCTTGCCGTGATAGGCGGTAAAATGATATGGGAAGCCTTACATGAGGACGACGAGAGCTCGTCGGAGTTCAGGCTTGACCACCGAGAGCTGTTGGTGCTTGCCGTTGCTACGAGCATTGACGCATTTGCTGTGGGGATAATATTTGCCGCAGAGAAAACGAATGTGTGGTTTTCGGTGAGCATTATCGGAGCCGTTACCTTTGTTATCTCGCTTGCAGGCGTGTGGATAGGCAACAGATTCGGCAGCCGCTATGAGAAAAAAGCAGAGGTCGCAGGCGGCATCATACTGGTGTTTATCGGTGTAAAGCTGCTTCTTGACGGTCTCGGCATATTGTGAGCAGGTAAACATTTCATCTTCGGGGAGCATATCCTCGGAGATTTTTTTGTGATATCCGATTGCAATTATCAGAAATCCGTGCTATAATAAAAAGGTTAGAGTATAATTAAAGGAAAGTGATTTTTAAATGGACAGAATCGCGCTTTTCAGAGACCTTGCAATTATAATCGTCTCTGCAAAACTATTCGGTATCCTCGCACAAAAGCTCAAAGCGCCCTCGGTTGTTGGTGAGATAATCGCAGGACTTATTATCGGACCTGCGTGCTTTGGTTTGGTCAAGCAGTCGGATTACTTACAGCTTATCGCGGAGATAGGCGTTGTAATGATAATGTTCAGTGCAGGACTCGGCACTAACCTAAAGGAGCTTATCCGCTGCGGCTTCAAGGCACTGCTTGTCGCCTGTGTCGGAGTGGCATTCCCTCTGCTGATGGGTACGCTGTTTTACATCGGCTTCTACGGCTTTGACGGCTTCGGTACGGAAAAATTCTACCATGCTGTTTTCATCGGCACGATAATGACAGCCACCTCGGTTAGCATCACAGTTGAAACGCTCAAGGAGCTTGGACATTTGAAGGACAGTCTCGGTGTGCTGATAACGGGAGCGGCAATAATCGACGATGTTATAGGAATTGTCGTCCTCACGTTTGTAATAGGCTTCAAGAGTCCCGATTCCAAGCCGATAGAGGTCGTAGGCGAGACAGGCTTGTTCATTGTCCTCAGCTTTGCGATAGGAATGGTTATGTATTACATATTCAAAGCAATCGACAAGCGCCACCCTCATCAGAGAAGGATCCCCATTCTGGGACTTGCCCTCTGCTTGATAATGGCATTTATGGCTGAGAAATACTTCGGGATCGCCGATATTACCGGTGCATATGTTGCAGGCATAATCCTCTGCAACCTCAACGATTCCGACTATATTGCCCGTAAGATAGACATTAATTCGTATATGATATTCGGACCTGTTTTCTTTGCGAGCATAGGAATAAAGACCGAATTCAGCGGCTTCAATAGTTCACTTCTGCTGTTCTCGGCAGGCTTTGTGGTGATCGCGCTTCTTGCAAAGGTAATAGGCTGCGGACTTACCGCAAAGCTCATGCGTTATAATGTCAGGGACAGCCTTAAAGTCGGAGTCGGAATGATGACTCGCGGCGAGGTCGCCCTTATCGTTGCACAGAAGGGACTTTCCGTTGGAATGCTTGACGCAAAGTATTTTGCTTCTGTTATTCTTCTGATAATCATTTCGTCCGTTTCTACACCGATAATCCTGAAGCTGCTGTATAAAAATGAAAAACAGCCGCCTGCTTCGGAGGTACCGAAGGCTGTAACGGTAGATAAGTGATACTTACTGCTTACATAAGGGCACCTCTAAAAACCTCTTCTGGAAAAAATCAGCTATGCACTGTATCTGTGTCGTCAAACTGCCTTACCGGGCGA
>ONNL01000106.1 GCA_900319195.1 uncultured Ruminococcus sp.
CCCGAGACTGATGTTGAGGACGAACAGGCTGAGAATTACAGCTGCTATGTAAATCCGCAGGGTATGTATCTCTACAACGATATGCTCGTTGTTGTTGTAAGCATTTCTGAGAATTACTGGTCAGGCGATTACTACGACAATGAAAATACTATTGAGGTTCTGCTCTACACCACAGGGCTTGAGCCACAGTTTATAGGCTCTTACTCACAGGACGGCTATTACAGCGATGTGAGGATATCTCCCGACGGCTATCTCTATCTTGTGTCCAGCTTTTCGAGTATGTTGTACGATGAGGTGGACTCGGCGGATGACATTGATGACTATGTGCCTGCATGGTATGGTGATGACGGCGAAAAGGAATTTATCTCGGCAGACTGCATAACCATTCCCGATGAGGAGCCCTATCCGAATCCCTGCCTTACCTACACGGTAGTAGGAAGCGTAGACCTCAACAACAATACTGAATGCGTACACACAGATACAAAGGCATTTGCAGGCTACACGGGTACAGTTTACTGCTCGGCTGACAATATGTATACAACTTGCGGCTGGGAGGAGACAGAGATAACAAGACTTGCTCTCGACGAGGGCATCATCACTCCTGCTGCATCGGGCAAGGTCGACGGCTATGTGAATGACCAGTTCGCAATGAGCGAGTACAACGGCTATTTCAGGATAGCAGTTACAGATATAAAGGAATCATGGGTACAGAACGCACTTTACGACTTCTTCTATATCGACTATTCAGCTACATCGAACAGCCTCTATGTTCTTGATATGGACATGAATGAGGTCGGCAATGTCAAGGGTTACGGCAGGGGAGAATCCATAAAGTCCGTGAACTTCAACGGCGATATGGCATACGTTGTTACCTATGAGCAGACAGACCCGCTCTTCTCGATAGACCTTACAGACCCTGCAAACCCGACAATAGTGAACGAGCTCAAGGCTCTCGGATTCAGCACATATATGCAGAAATGGGACGATACACATCTTCTCGGCTTCGGTATTGAAGCTGATGAGAACGGTATGCAGACGGGCTATAAGCTCACGATGTATGACAACTCCGACCCGACAAATGTTGTTCCCGTTGGCGAGTATGTGATACCGTATGAGAATGACATGGATGACAATGAAAACAGCTATACCTATAATTCATCTGCTGCGACATATGACCGCAAGGCGCTGATGATAGCTCCCAATAAGAATGTTATCGGTGTTCCTGTGAAGACCTATACCTATATCTCCAGCTATGATGAACAAGACGAATATTATGATTCTGACTACTTCTATAAGGGAAGCTATATGTATTTCAGCTTTGACGGCGACGGCTTTACACTGCTCGGTACAGTCGAGAACGAGAGCAGCGACAGCTTTGACGATCTGAACAGAGCTGTGTATATCGGCAACTACGCATACGCTGTAAGCGATGATGTGATGATCTCCTGCGATATGGATAACTTCACTGAGATAGATAGAGTGGAATTCTGAGTTTTTTCGGGCGGAACCCTTTTGAGACAAAGGGTTCCGCAAACAGCACCCCGTACCCGCTGTCCGTAGGACAGAGGGTACGGGGTGCTGTTTGCACAAAGCTTTCCTCAGAAAGTTTTCCTCCGAAAAAATCCACATCAAAGCTTACTTTTTGATTTTCATTGAAATATCGAAGCACTTGACCGAGTGAGTAAGTGCACCGAGGGAGATGATATCCACTCCCGTTTCTGCGACGCTGCGAATATTCTCAGCGGTGACGTTACCCGAAGCTTCAAGGAGAGCGCGTCCGTCGGTAATTTCGACAGCCTTCCTCATATCCTCACAGCTCATATTATCGAGCATGATTATCTCCACCTTAGTATCAAGCGCCTCACGGAGCTCGTCAAGGTTTCTCACCTCGACTTCAATCTTGACCGTATGACCTATTTTCTCCCTGAGAGCCGATACTGCCGCCGTAATACCGCCGTAAGCGTCGATATGGTTATCCTTGAGCATTGCCGCGTCGGAGAGGTTATACCTGTGATTCTTTCCGCCGCCTACTGTTACCGCGTACTTCTGGAGAGCGCGAAGTCCGGGGAGAGTCTTTCGTGTATCAGTAACAGCCGCTCTTGTGCCCTTAACAAGCTCCGCGCACTTGTTTGTCGCAGTCGCTATGCCCGACATATGCTGGAGTATATTGAGAGCCGTGCGCTCGCCCTTGAGGAGAGTGAGAGTGCTGCCGCTCATTTCAGCGATAATATCACCCTTGTTCACCTTAGTGCCGTCGCCGAGAAGTATCCTGAAGTCAACATCTCCGCCGACGAGCTCGAAAACGCGCTTTGCTATCTCGATGCCGCAGACAACACCCGTGTCCTTTGCGATATAGTAAGCCTCGCTCTTCATATCGGGAGTAATGAGATTGTCGGAAGCGGCATCAATATAGTTGATGTCCTCTTCAAGCGCTGTTGTTATTATCCTGTCAATATAACACTGCAAAAGCTTCATAATAATCTTCCTTTCATTTTTTATACACGTAGCAATTCAAGGAACAGCCTGTCAAGACCTTCCCAACCGTTTTTTTCATCATTTTCTTCCTTTTCGATGATTTCCGAAACTGCCTTAAATTCACGTTCGATGTACCTGTCAAGTTCCGAAATATGTTTTCCGATTCCTGTTTCGGAGGTACGCATTTTCCGTTCAAGAAGTTCGTCAACAAAAGGCTTCATGTCGTTTTCGAGTTCTGTATTTACAAGTTCGGAAAAAAGCATCGGAGGCGGAGTTCCGTAGTCAATTATCCATCTGCAAGCGAGCAGCGGTCTTATGACATAAAAATACTTTTTCAGTTTAACTTCTTCGCCTGAAAAATAAGCCTTGTAATGATGACGTGCAGTGCTGAGATAATGATAAAGCCCTGATTTTAAGCAGAAATACTCATCAATAACCTTTCCCACCTTTTCCCATTCGGGAGAGGTTTTATATACTATCGGAGAATTGTTCCATTCAAAAAGAGTCGGGTTTGATTTGTGAAGAAGTCCGAGAGCCTTTTTTATATCCCAACCGTTAATGTCATAAATATCATTTAATTCCCAATTTATTACATCGCTTGTCTTTTCGAGCTTGAGATAAAAGTCAACCGGGCGGCAGTAGATAAATCTTACATCAAAGTCGCTGTCGGGCGAAGCAAAACCCCATGCCCTGCTTCCGGATTCGACACAATGCAGAATTTTGATATTTTCCGTCTTTTCGATTTCGTTCAGTTTCTGCTTTATTCTTTCAATTATAAGGCTTTCGTTCACTTGATTACCTCACCGAGAATGATATAAGCCACTGTAACTATCGACTTTGCGAGCACGTAGTCCGCGTCCACAACATAGCCGCCTGTGCGGAGGTCGTCGAGTATCTCCTTCACGCGCTGATAGCCCTTTGCAGCAGCCTCCTTGTCGGGAATGACGAAATAGCACTCCTGGAGTATCTTTCTTGTCTCGGTGCGTATGCCCTTCGGTATGTGCTTCGAGCCGAGCCTTGCGTCGAACAGAGCCTCCTCGAAGTCTGCGGGAGCGCTTTCAAGTCTCTGTGCGATAGTATTTGCCGCATGGCGCGAGAAAACGAGAGCTTCAAGCAGTGAGTTGCTGGCGAGTCTGTTTCCGCCGTGAACACCGGTATGCGAGCATTCTCCGCAGGCAAATAGGTTGGGGAGCGTAGTCTCGGAATTGCCGTTTACGTCGATACCGCCCATGAGATAGTGCTGGCACGGATATATCGGGACAGGCTCCTTTGTCATGTCGTAGCCCTGCTTTAACAGATTTTCGTATATCATCGGGAAGCGGTTCTTAATGAACTCGCTGTCCTTGTAGCTTATGTCAAGGTAGAAATCCGTGGAATTCGTGCGCTTGGATTCGAGGATTATCGAGTGCGAAACGACATCTCTCGGAGCGAGCTCAAGGCGCTCGTCGTAGTTCTGCATAAAGCGCTCCTTGTTGCAGTTGAGGAGATGTGCTCCCTCGCCGCGAACCGCCTCTGAGATGAGGAAGCACTCGCGTGTCTGACGGTTGTTGAACGCTGTCGGGTGGAACTGCACATAGCTGAGGTTCTTTATCTTTGCGCCCATTTCGTATGCAAAGGTTATGCCGTCGCCAGTAGCGATAGCCGAGTTTGTAGTGTACTGATAAACACGTCCGATACCTCCCGTAGCAAGTATCATGAAGTGGCAGTTTACCGTTGAGTAGACATCGTCCGCTGTCTTGAGGAATGCGGAGTATCCCGTCTTGGTCTGCTTTACACCGCACATGATAGTGTTCTCCATTACCTTGACATTCGGAATTGAGAGCACATGGTCGCGGAGAGTAGTCGTTATCTCCTTGCCCGTAGCGTCAGCATGGTGGAAGATACGGTGGTGGCTGTGACCGCCCTCGAGGGTACGGTGATATGAGCCGTCGGGGTTCCTGTCAAATTCAACGCCGAGCTTGATGATATGCTCAATGTCCTGCGCGGCTTCACTTACAAGGGTATGTACAGCGTCAACATTGTTTTTGAAGTTGCCTGCGATGAGGGTGTCGTTCTGATGATACTGGATACTGTCGGTAGGCGAATCATAAACGCCTGCAATGCCGCCCTGTGCGAGCGATGAGTTGCACAGCGGAAGGTCACGCTTGCAGAGAATGAGTATCCTTGCTGTTGAGGGGAGATTTATCGCAGCGTAAAGTCCTGCCGCACCGCAGCCTGCGATGATAACATCATAGTTTTCAGACATAGAAAGCACGTCCTTTTATTTAGTATATATTTATACCATTAGTATGTATTATATTATAGCATATTATGGCATCCAAATGCAAGACATTATATATGATTTTTCTCTAAAATCATCAATTGCTTAGTGGTTTCGCTTTTTTGTGAATCTATTGGTAGAAATATAACTGCTCAATTCGGTTTTTTTCTACCAGCTTTTCTACCTCAATCGCTTGATTTTGTTTTCCTTTTTCTTCTGAACTTAATCTCTTAGTTATATTCTATAATACTGCGCCGCTTGCTTCTGACTGTCCCTTGAGGGTGTCATCAGCGGCTTTTGTGTCCTTGACTTCGGACTTGCTTTCAGCTCCGCCAAGCACTCTTGCAATGGTTTCTGCCGAGGCAATCTTAGCGTTATACTCCAGATGGCTGTAAAGATTTGCCGTAGTCCTCTTGCCAAATAGAAACACACTTTCGTATGATACTCCTCGTCATAATGGCAAGGTCGAGCGTTCTCATCGAAAGGCTAATGAGTACTTTTATGCAACTCACAAGTTCTATTCCTTCGATGATTTCAAAAAGCAATTAGCTGTTCACAGCAGAAAATACAACAATTTCCCTATGCGTCCTCTGAACCGGGAATCTCCCTCAGACTACATCAAAGCCTTCCTTTCATCAGGTCAAGTTTTTTGATTTGATTTGTCTCACATCATTGACAAACCAACACGCGGAAAAAGAGCTGCGGATATATTTTTTAAACCGCGAACAAGGAGGCGACGACACGCCGCTTATAGTATATTATAAAAGAAATAGCAAGAGTCAGAGCGTTATTTTCATTTGCTCACAGCATAATGAAGTCCTTGCAGGGCTTCTCCGAAAGCTCCTTTTTCTGTTCAAAATAGTCCTGTTATGATACTATAATGCACTCTATTCACTGACAAAGTGCATAATCGTGCTCAAAAGCTGCAATATACTGCTATCTTTTCCCGAAGCACTTGACAAGTGAGCGGCATTTTGTTATAATGTATTTGCAATATATATTACAAAATAAATAATTTGTAAACATTAATTATTTACGTTAATCTAAAAGGAGGAAAATTTTAATGAAGAAAAAGCAGAGATTGCTTAAAGGTGCAGCTCTTTCTCTCAGTGCTGCCCTCGCAATGAGCAGTGTCTCGGTCGCTTCTGCTGTCAATGCAGGCGCGGCAAGCTCCGACTACTATTTTATAGGCGATGTAGTCGATAACGACGGTGTAACAGCAGGCGACGCACTCGTTGTTCAGAAAAGTCTCACAGGAAGCGTGGTGCTTGATGCCGACCAGAGCTTTGCGGCTGATACAAACCTCGACGGCACGGTAAGTATCGCGGATGCTGTTGAGATAATGAAATGGCTCATAGTCCCCAACAAATACTACAACGTGGGTGAATTTATCAAGAAGTCCGTGGCTGCTCACGAGGTGCTCCTCGAGAACACAGCACTCACCGCAAACGGAGCTTCCGCTGAAGCATCCTACAATGCAGAGTTTGCTGGAAATTACAAGCTCCGCATAGATTACACAGACCTCAGCGCTCAGGGTACATTAAAAATAGTTGTGAACGGCGCTCAGGTATGCACTCCCATAGAGCTTACGGGCGACGGTCAGGCTGTCGCAGTTGTTGCTCTTAACGAGGGTGCAAACAGCATTTCGTTCACACTCACTGGCGAGACAGGCACGGCTGTAAGCCTTAATGCAAAATCAGTAAAGATATGCCGCACTATTTCTCCCCTTGACGCAACAGAGGAATTCGGCAGCGCAGAGGTGACAACTACAACAGCTCAGCCGACAACGACCGAGACTGCTCCCGCTACTACTACAACGACTGCCGAGGAGACTACAACTACAACAACCACTACAACCACAACGACCACCACCACGACAACAACGACCACCGCAGAGCCGATAGTTTCACGCTATTACGCTATCGAGGGCGAGACCTACGACGGCTGGAACGAGACTACAAATGCAGGCTATGCAGGCGAGGCTTACTGGAACTACAACAACGCTATCGGAAGCTATGTTGAGTGGACGGTAAATGTTGCCGAGGCTGGCAATTACAAGGTAGACTTCCGCTATGCAAACGGCTCGACGACCGACCGCACCACTAAGGTAATGGTCAACGGCGAGCATAACCAGTGCATCTATCTGCCGTTCTCAAGCACGGGAACATGGACGGACTGGGGCGATTCGAGCATAATCGTACCGCTCAACGCAGGCGAGAATAAGATAAAGGCAAGAGCTACCTCCACGGGCGGCGGTCCCAACATGGACTACATCGAACTCACAAAGACTGCTGATACTGCTACCGCAACTACAAAGGCTGCCGACGGCAAGACAATGGAGAAGCTTGACCGCGGCGTTTCGATGGCAGTAACAGGCAGCGGCAACCTCGTAAGCTGGAGGCTCCTTGCAAACGACAACGAGAACACCACCTTCAACCTCTGGAGAATCAGAAGTGAAAGCGACCACACAATGCTCGGCACCTTCACAATGAACGACGCTTCGTGCTATCTTGACAAGGACGGCGTTGCTACAGACTGGTACACTATCGACACGTATGTCGGCGATACCTGCACTGAGTTCGCAAACGCTTCCGTAAACTATACAACAAAGAACAGCGGTCAGAGCGGCGCTTACTTCGATATCCCGACTCAGACGCCTGCTGACCTTACAATGCCCGACGGCACGACCTGCTCGTACACCGAGAATGACTGCTCGGTCGGAGATG
This sequence comes from uncultured Ruminococcus sp., assembly GCA_900319195.1. Lineage (GTDB taxonomy): Bacteria > Bacillota > Clostridia > Oscillospirales > Ruminococcaceae > Ruminococcus. The sequence goes on from ONNL01000106.1 coordinate 7,462, forward strand.
TTGACGGCGACGGTCAGTATGAGATATTCGTCAAGTGGGATCCTTCAAACTCTCAGGATAACGCAAAGGACGGCTATACAGGAAATGTTTATATCGACTGCTATAAGCTCAACGGCACGCTTCTCTGGCGTGTTGACCTCGGAAAGAATATCCGTGCAGGTGCTCACTATACACAGTTCATGGTCTATGATTTCGACTGCGACGGCAAGGCTGAGATGATATGTAAGACAGCCGACGGCACAAAGGACGGCAAGGGCAATACGATAGGCAACGCTTCGGCTGACTATCGTTCATCAGCAGGAAGAATACTCACAGGTCCCGAATACCTCACGCTCTTCGACGGACTGACGGGTGCGGCTCTTGATACAGTAAACTACGAGCCTGCCCGTGGAAATGTCGGGGACTGGGGCGATACCTACGGCAACCGTGTTGACAGATTCGTTGCCTGCGTCGCTTACCTCGACGGCAGCACTCCGAGTGCTGTATTTGGCAGAGGCTACTATACAAGAGCTGCTCACACAGCTTACAACGTTGTAAACAAAAAGCTTGTGAAGCTTTGGGCATTCGATACAGGATTCAATGCATCAACAGCAGGCTACGGCGACGGAAATCATCACAGCATGGCGGCAGATGTTGACGGCGACGGCAAGGACGAGGTCGTTTACGGTTCCGGTGTTATCGACGACAACGGCGAACTCCTCTACACAACGGGACTTGCTCACGGTGACGCTATCCACATCGGTGACTTCGACCTCAGCAACCCCGGACTCGAAATATTCCAGTGTCTTGAGGACCAGACTCACCCCAACGGCACAGCTATAAACTTCGGTGTCATACTCCGTGACGCAAAGACAGGCAAGGCTCTCTTCCGTGAGACAGCAGGCGGTGATACAGGACGCTGCGTAGCAGATAACCTCATTGCAGGCAACGAGGGAGCTGAGATGTGCGGCTCACACAACGGAGTGGTTTACTCGTGCATGGGCGACCACGCAACAGTATGCAACTGGAGCGACATCACCAAGTGGGGTCAGAACTCCGTTATCTACTGGACAGACGTGCTTGAGAGAGCGGTCCTCGACAGAGCTATGGTTGACCAGTACGGCAAGGGTCGTGTATTCACAGGCGACAGTGCTTCCTACAACAACTATTCAAAGTCGAATATGTGTCTCACCTGCGACCTTACAGGCGACTGGAGAGAGGAGATAATCGCACGCAACAGCAGCGGCGGTCTCCGCGTATTCACGACCACATTCTCGACTACCTACAATAACTACTGTCTCATGCACAATCCGCAGTACAGAGTTCAGGTGGCTTCGCAGAACAACGGCTACAATCAGCCTCCTCATACGGACTACTTCCTCGGCACAGGCTATGACCTGCCTGTACCTCCCGAGGTGCACACAGCAGGCTGAGCTGAGACAAAAGCATAACAGCAAGCGGCTTGCCCGACATTTTTCGTCGGGTGAGCCGTTTTTTGATATTAGGGCACCTCTAAAAACCTCTTCTGGAAAAAATCAGCTATGCACTGTATCTGTGTCGTCAAACTGCCTTACCGGGCGAAAGCCCGC
>ONNL01000178.1 GCA_900319195.1 uncultured Ruminococcus sp.
GGAAAACTTTGTTAAGCTTCCTCTATGACCCGATAGTTTTCTATCGGGTCATAGCTGCTTTATGCTTTAGCAGCGTAGAGGAGCTTATGAAACGTCAAGCGGCGTAGCCGATTGGAGCCTGTGTAGCAGGCGTTTCTCGAAGCATTATTTTTTAAAGCTTCGAGAAGCAGTATTAGAGGAAAGCTTTCCCCCGTACCCCTTTTCAAAGACTTTGATTTGAAATTTTAAGGGATATAGCGCTGAAAAAACTTGCGGTCTTTGTAGACTGCCGGGCGCTATATCCCTTAAAAATTTCAAACTAAAGTTTTAGGAAAGGGGTGGGTCTTCCCCCGATAAAGCGGATAGAAAGTTTTCGCGGGGTATGTCATTCATATAAAATTAACAAATTATAGTTGAATCTTGATAAAAAATAGTGTATAATTAGAAGGTAGTATGAAATACTATAATTATTTTTCAACTAAGACACCACAATTTTTCATATAATCAACATAGAAAGGCGGACGGCTATATGGAAGAAAAAACGACGCTTTCAAGCCGCAGGGAAAGAGCAGCAAAGCTTTTACTCTTCGCGGCAGGTGTTGCAATAAACCTGCTCGGAGCGCAGATACCGGGGCTTCTCGGGCTTCCACTTTTTCTCGACAACATAGGCACATTCTTCGTGGTCTACACTGTGGGAATGATACCCGGAATGGCGGCAGCATACATAGGCAATGTTTTCTACTCGTTCCAGCAGCCCGAGTGGCTCTACTGGAGCCTGTTCGGAGTTATAATCGCAGGCATTGCAGGCAAGGCTTACGATAAGGGAAAGTTTGACAAGCTCACAGATATGCTCAAGCTCGTGCCGCTCATGGTGGTATTCACGGGTATAATGGGAGAGATGTTCTCGTGGGTGCTCAACGGCTTCGACATGAGCCTCGGCACTACTGCGGAATATGCATCGATGCTGCAAAAACACCTCCCACTCCCCTACCCGCTCCTGCGTGTGATAGCCTGCTGTGCGATCGAGATAGCGGATAAGATACTGACGCTCACCATCGCATTCCTGCTGATAAGGCTGACGCTGAAGCTGTTCGGAGCCTCCGACCATGAGCACAGGGATTCCAATATTTCACCGCTGAGATACAGAATGGTCAAGCTAATCACTGTTTCAGGCAGTGCTACGGGGATCGCAGTGTTCATTCTCGCCTGCTATACGCATTACCGCTACCTTGTTACAGAGGTCGGGATAACGGGCATTGAGAATATCCGCCAGTGCTTCGTTTTCGGAGGAAGTCTCTTCGCGGCAATGCTCGGAGCGCTCATCTGTCTCATTGAATTTTCGATAAGCTACCTCGACAAGACTCTCGTTGACCCTGTAAAGCTCATGACAGAGGCAATGAAGAAGTTCATCGGTGCTGACGGGAAAAGCAAGTATTCCGACGCCGGTGTCGTAACAAGCGTCAAGATACTCACCAAGGACGAGCTCGAAAAGCTACAATCCGAAATGGCTACCCTCGCAAGCGACATAGTTCTCTATATTCAGGCACTTAACGACAAAATGGACGAGGTCAACTCGCTCCAGCAGAACATCATCACCACAATGGCGGACATCATTGAGAGCCGTGATATCACCACGGGCGCTCATGTAAAACGCACTGCCGCCTATGCCGAGATAATCGCAAAACAGCTCCGTAACGACGGCATCTATACCGACGAGATAACCGATACCTTTATCCATAATCTGACGATAGCCGCGCCGCTCCACGACGTAGGAAAGATCTTCGTTCCCGACGCCATCCTCAATAAGCCTGCCCGTCTCGACAAGGAAGAGTTCGACATTATGAAAACACATACGACTCACGGCAGGGACATTGTCTGCAAGGCGCTTGAAAACCTCGGCTCGATAGAGTATCTCGAAATGGCTGAGGACCTCACCGAATACCACCATGAATGGTGGAACGGAAAGGGCTATCCCGAGGGACTTTCGGGGACGGAGATCCCGCTCTGTGCAAGAATAATGGCTATCGCGGACGTTTACGACGCTCTCACCTCGGCTCGACCATATAAGAAACCGTTCAGTCCCGAAAAGGCTGTCCAGATAATCAACGTCGAGGAAAAGGGTACACACTTCGAGCCTGCCGTCGTTGACGCCTTCATGAGAGCATACGATAAAATCGAGGCGGCAAGACTTACTGACGACGACGACCTCCCTTGCGGATAACTTTATATTAGATTGAAAATTTTAAGGGATATAGCGCCCGCAGTCTTTTAAGACCGCAAGTTTTTCAGCGCTATATCCCTTAAAAATTTGAAGCAAAGCCTTCGGCCACGAGATCCGAGAAAGACTCTGTCTCAAAGACTTCCCCGAAAAAAACATATAAACTCGTATTATTTCGCCTGATTTATGGCGTAGGTTTTAAGGATAAGAGCCGCATCGGAGGAATCGACAGTAGTGTCGTTGTTGTAGTCCGCCATAGCCTTCTGTGTGTCTGTGAAGTCGCCGTCCTTGCCTGCCTGCACCTGTGCGTACTGCCTGAGTATCATTGCGGCGTCGGAAGAATCAATGGAGTAATCGCCGTTGACATCGCCTGTAGGCTGTCCGAGCTTGATGAAGGTATAGCCGTATTTCTCAGCATATGCCTGTGCGGTCGAGCCCTCTGCACCGATCATCCAGCCGTTGTAAATGATACCTGCGCCGCTGACGCTGTTGCATATCGTATTTCCGAGGTCGTATATAGCGCATTCGGGATTCAGGATAGTTACTGACTTGAGCGAAGCGCAGGCTCTGAATGCTGTCATACCTATCGAGGTAACTGTTGAGGGGATCGTTATGGCAACGAGTGAATCACAGCCGGCGAAGGAATTATAGTCTATCGAGGTGAGACCCTCGTTGAATGTTATCTCCTTGAGAGCGATACAGCCTGCAAATGCGTTGTCTTCTATTACCGTGACGCTTGAGGGAAGCTCTATACTTTGCAGCGCCTTGCAGTTATCGAACATACTCTCACCGATGTACTCGATATCACCATTGAAGGTAACACTTTCGAGTGCCGTATCCTCGCAGAATACCGCTCCTACAGATGAAGGCGAGCAGTTTAGAAAAAAATTACACGAATATTCTATCACAATTTTATGGTGCTGTCAATAACCGTGATGCTTGCACAGGCTTTACCGCGGCGGCTCCGCTTATATCAATTCAAGGGTAATGCTCCCCGTGAAGTTTTTCAGCGGAACACGGTATTTCTCCATGAGCTTCGGACCGCATGATGCAGAGCCTACTCCTGCCATTGCGAAGTCCGCACAAAGCACGGTATATCCGCACTTTTCGAGCTCATGGCGGTGAGACTTAGCGGCAAGCTCCTCCTGCGTGTACTCGCTGACATTGAACGAAAAGCCGTTCTCCGAGGTCAGACGCAGAGCGCTCCCGACTGTCAGCTCCTTGGTATTGAAGTGGGAGGAATTCTCCTGCGGACGAATGTACGACTCATACATCTCGCTGACCTCAGCCAAAAAGCTGCCCATATACGAAGCTTGGTGCTTGTCGCAGTAGCTCTCAAACGGTCCGCAGCCGTAGTATTTAACGTCGGTCATACTGCTGTCAAGGAACAGCCTCAGACCAAAGCGCGAAATTATCTCCAGCTTTTCATCATCTGCGTCAAGACTTGCCGTGACCGTAAGTCTGCCGTCGGGAGCAATGCGGTATTCCGCCGTAACTCGCGCAAACGGGCGGAAAATGCTTCTGCCGTAGGAGACCTTTGCGGTTATAACTGCACAGCCGCCGCTCTCCGAAATTTCGGTCTCGTATACCTTTACCGCATAGTCGTTCATGTACAGCCTGTACCAGTCATACTTCATCGTGTCGTTATCGGTCGGAGCGCGGAAGAAGTTGAAGCTCATCGGCTTTTGAAGCAGATTTTTGCCGTCCTTTTCAATAACGGTCATCTCCGCGCCCCTGCGGTCGAATACATAGCGGACACCGCTTGCCCTCACCTCAAATTCAAGCGGAGCTTCTCTTATCTGCGGAGTGGGAGCCCCTGTTGTGCGGACTTCGTTTTTTCCGTCACATAGCTTTATCTGGTCGAAGCAGACCTCATGCCCGTCATTTCTGTCCGTGAAGATAAAGCGGATATATGTCTCGTTTTCAAGGTCTGAAATGCTCGGGACAGTCACCCTGCACTCACCCTCGGGGAGCAGTTTGAAGTCCGGCTCGCCGCCTCTCAGCACTCCGTTTTTGTCCGTTATCTCATAGCGGCAGGAGTAAAGCTCGTGCGCGGCGGTGAAGTGCAGAATGCTCCGAAGGACGAAATCCTCGCCGTCCCTGTGCACCCTTATCGGACGGTAGACCTGCTTTAACTCGCGCAAGCCTGTATGAGCAGTCCTGTCGGGGTAGATGAGACCGTCACAGCAGAAATTGCCGTCGTGGTGGAGCTCCCCGAAATCGCCGCCGTAACCGTATTTAATGTCAGCGCCATTGGACTCGTCGAGCGGAAATGCGTGGTCGCACCACTCCCAGACAAGTCCACCCATGAATCTGTCCGAGGACATGAACGCCTCGTAGTAGTCCTCGAGGTCGCCCGAGCTGTTGCCCATTGCGTGACTGTACTCGCAGAGCAGCAATGGACGCTTCTCCGCGTCATTTTTGAGAAATTTCCTCATGCCGTCCACCGAGAGATACATCTCTGAGAGCATATCGAGAACATCATCGGCAGTATCATCAAGACGGGGACTGCTCTCGTAGTGCACGGGACGGGTGCTGTCCAGCTTCTTGACAAGCTCTGCGCCATCTCTGAAACTGCTGCCCCAGCCGCTCTCATTCCCGAGCGACCAGATAACGACACAGGGACGGTTCACATCGCGCCTGACAAGCAGCTCATGGCGGAGCATTATCGGCTCCCTGAACATCGGGTCGGAGGCGAGCAGCGCAATGCCGTTATAGGAGCCGTTATCCCTGTTCCATTGCAGGCTTTGCCAGACATTAATGCACCCGTGGCTCTCAACGTCCGCCTCGTCGATAACGTAGAATCCGTACTCGTCGCAGAGCTGATAAAAGCGCGGCGCATTCGGATAGTGAGATGTGCGGATCGAATTTATGTTGTGCGCCTTCATCATTACAAGGTCGCGGCGCATTTTCTGCTCGTCGGCATAGGCTCCCGTATCGGCATAGCTGTCGTGGCGGTTGACACCCAAAAGCTTGACCTTCTTCCCGTTAAGACGGTACACACCGTCCGCTATCTCGGAGGTGCGGAAGCCTGTTCTCTCGTAAAAAGTCTCGCCCTCGGCTCTTATGATGAGCGTGTAAAGGTAAGGCTGCTCGGCGCTCCAGAGCTTCGGGAAATCGACCTCAGCGGTGAAGCACTTGCCGTTATCCGCACTGCCCGAGAGGATAGGTGAATCGCCGTCGAAGAGCGATATTTCCGCAGCCGCGCCCTTTGGTGTGAATGTGAATCTGCCGTTCATATCGGCGGTGACACGGTAATCCGTCAGTCTCTTTTCGGGACGTGAGAGCATATACACATCCCTGAATATCCCCGAAAGTCTGAACTTGTCCTGATCCTCGAGATACGTCCCGTCGCACCATTTTAGAACAGCGCAGACTATCTCGTTGCTGCCCTCGTGAAGCTGCTCGGTGATGTCAAACTCCGTCATTCTGTGACTCACCTGAGTATAGCCGACAAAGCTGCCGTTCACGAAAAGGTACATACAGCTGTCAACGCCCTCAAAGACAATTATCCGCCTGAGACCGTCGGGGACATAGCTGTACTCTCGCCTGTAAACTCCGACAGGGTCATCATCGGGGACAAACGGCGGGTCAAACGGGATAGGATAGCACACATTCGTGTACTGAGGCTTGTCGTAGCCGTGCAGCTGCCAGTTTGAAGGCACAGGCAGAGAATGCTCAAACGGCATTGAGGTGAAGTCGTCGGGCAGGTCGATGATACTGTCGAAATATTCAAACTGCCAGTCACCGTTCAGCAGCTCGAAGTGCTCTGAATCGCACCTGTTATCAGTCGGGTGCTGGTGTTCTGAAAACGGGATAAAATAGGCTCTTGGCGGCAGAGCACCGAAGCTCGGCACTGCCGTATCCTCGTGAAATGTCATAAAGCTCTTGGGCGAGCCGACCTTTGAAATCGCCTTGATGTTCATATTGGTGCTCCTTTCGGATATATTTATATAGGGGAAGTCTCTGAGACAGAGGCTTTCTCGGATTTCTTGTCTTGGGGCTTTGCTTCAAATTTTTAGGGATATAGCGCTATAATAACTTGCGGTCTTAAAGGACTGCCAAGCGCTATATCCCTAAAAAATTTCAAACTAAAGTTTTAGGAAAGGGGGTCGGGGGTGACTCCCTGTGGTGCAGGGTGCGGGTGTCCGGTGGACGCCCAACGGAAGTGCCCTTGGGGTACACCTCTGCGAAGCAGAAGCACCGACCGAGCCGAC
>ONNL01000156.1 GCA_900319195.1 uncultured Ruminococcus sp.
TCTCGTCAAGCATGAGTGAGGGAACAGTATTGAATATAAGTCCGTATCCGCCGCCTATGCTGTCGGAGCGTATCGCTTTCACTCCGAGCATGAATGCCCTTGCCGCTCCCCGCTCATTTCTGACAGCGGCAGTTATATCCGCTCCGAAGCCTTTCAGCAGTGCCGTGAGAGCTGTCCCGATACGTCCGAGACCGATAATGAGCACGGGCATTGAATGCAGGGACACATTCAGCCTGTCGAGCGCGGTCTGCACTGCGCCCTCGGCGGTGAGCACGGCATTTTTCAGGGCGAAGTCCTCGCGGTCAAGGAAGCTTATCACCTCGCGCTCTCCGAAAGCGGAGCCGCTCTCCTCGGGGAGCCTGCCTGCAATGACCATTCCCTCGGGACTCAGCAGTGTCCCCACGGTATGCAGGAGCTTGCTGTCACTGCACCTCACGGGCAGCACTGCGCAGTCATAAGCTCCGCGCTCATACGGACTTGCAGGCGGCACGGGGAAGTCCTCGGGCAGCTTCTCACTGTCAAAGCCTATGAATGATGTGTCATATTGCTCCGAGAGCTTTTCGGCACAGTATATCTGTCTCTCGTCGCTGCCGACGATAAGTAATTTCAGCTTTTTCATGTTCGTCTATCTCCAGTTCTGCGGTATCATCAGCAAATGGCGGAGTTCTCCGTCTGCTGTATCTGTGTTTGGTGATGTCCTTAAAATAAATGGGCATATCTCTTTTTTGGTGGTCGGGAGAGTGTGACGTTTGCGTATTTGCCCGACTTCACAATCCTGATAGTCTTGACAGGCTGAGGGATTGTGGTATAATAGGCAAATGCGAACGCCACTCGGTTAAAAGCCACTCAAAACTTTATATATCTTATTATATGACGCTTGCGGAGATAGGTGAGTGCATACGTATATTTTTTACTCTTTTTACATAAATGGCTTGATTTTGTAGCGATACGGTGGTATAATAATAAAACAGACTACATTTCAGGGAGGGATAATATGGACTATACAGGTGAAAGATGTGTGCTCTGCGAAAAGAAGTTCACCGAGGACGACGACGTTGTCGTATGCCCCGATTGTGGCTCGCCTCACCACAGGGAATGCTATGCCAAGCTCGGCAGGTGTGTGAATGAAGCTATCCACGCAGAAGGCGGCAAATGGCAGAGAGTGCTCGTAAGGGACTCAAAGAGCAATGCTGAGAGCAGGACTGTTATATGTCCGCTGTGCTCGGGAGAGAATCCCTCCGATGCCGATACCTGTCAATTCTGCGGAGCTCCGCTCTCTATTGAGGAGCCTCAGACCGAGGATGAATACAGCACAGGACGCTTCGGTGCCGCACGGCGCTATTTTGGGTTTAATCCCAACGAGGATATGGACGGCGTAACTCTGCGTGAGGTCTTTCGCTTCGTGGGGACTAATACCATTTACTATATCCCGATATTCAAGCGCATGAAGGACCTCGGCATAAAGATATCGTTCAATGTGTTCTGTCTGTTCTTTCCGCCGCTCTACTTTGCAAACCGCAGAATGTGGGGCTGGGCGCTCATTACGGCATTCTTCTCGATACTCTTCCATATCCCGTCATTCATGCTTGCTCTCCCCGAACAGTTCGAGGGAGTTACAGAGGCTCAGCAGCTTATCGAGCAGATAATCGTTAACAAGGCAATGTTCCTGCAATTTGACAATGTTTTCAGAGTCCTCAGTATTATAACGAGTATGTCCCTCGGACTTTTTGGCAACTATCTGTATTTCAGATTCACAGTAAGGAATCTCAGAAAGCTGAAGGCTAAAAGTCCCGACGGCATGGTCTCAACGGACATTGCGCTCTCAGTCGGCGGAGTAAGACCCATGAACATTATCCTCATTATCTTTATCATGGGAGCTATATTCTTCGGCATGATATATGCAGTTTTCGGTATGCTCAATATTTCCGCTCTTCTGAGCTTTCTCGCTTAGCACTTTTCCGCATACAGCCCCCCCGCTGTATGCGGTTTCTGTTTATATACTGTAATCGGCACAAAAAACCTATTTTTCTCCGTGCCTCTTGCTATTTGTATAATTATGTGATATAATACTTATATCAATTGTTTTACGAAAGGGGTAAACCACAATGAAAAAATTAGTTTCACTCGCACTCGCGCTCACCATGACGGCTGCTATGCCTGTACCGAGTATTTCCGCAGCAGATACTGCTCTCGATTCGATATACGTATACACTACCATATCCGACGGTACGGGTCTCGTGCTCACTCAACAGCCCGTCGAGGTCACTGATATCGACAACGACGGCGTACTCACAATAAACGACACTCTCTACTGCGCTCACGAGACCTACTATGAGGGAGGCGCAGCAGCAGGCTATTCGTCAAGCGTTTCGGACTACGGTCTCAAGCTCGACAAGCTCTGGGGTATCGAAAACGGCGGCAGCTACGGCTATTATGTGAACAACTCAATGGCTATGAGCCTCAGTGATACGGTAAATAACAACGCTCATGTCAACGCCTATGTCTACTCGGATACAAAGAATTATTCCGACACATACTGCTATTTTGAAAATGAGAGAGACATCGTTCGCAGCGGAGATGTGCTTGAACTGACACTTTCGTACATCGGCTTTGACGAGAACTGGAACACCGTATCGCTTCCGCTCGCAAACGCTGAGATAACCGTTGACGGCGTCAAGACAGGCGTTAAGACCGATGAAAACGGTGAGGCGTCGATCACTGTTGAGACCGATACTCTCGGCACACTTGTAATCAGCGCAGTTTCCGATGAAAAGACCCTCGTTCCCCCTGTGTGCACTGCATGGGTATGCGAAACGAATACTCTTTCTGCTACTGACAAGGTCGTTTCTATCGGCACGGAGAAGGTCAACGGCAGTGAGGGAACATACGTTGAATTTGAAAACTCCGGCAAGTTCTTCCTCGTACCCGATCAGGCAACAGAGCCTGTTCTGGCGCTTGGAGCAGGTGTTTCGGTCGATGCGGAGGCTGACTATGTTGAGACTGTATACAACGGTGAGCCGCTCAGGATCATCAGAACATTTGACAAATACGAGCTCTCCGGCAGCAAGAACGTCAGCGTGACTATATCTGACGGCACAGGACTCGTCCTCACAGCTCAGCCTGTTGCGGTGACCGATATCGACAGCGACGGAGCTCTTACAATAAACGACGCACTCTACTGCGCTCACGAGACATACTATGAGGGCGGTGCAGCAGCAGGCTATGCTTCGGGCGAATCGACCTACGGTCTCATGCTCAATAAGCTCTGGGGCATTGAAAACGGCGGAAGCTACGGCTATTATCTCAACGACAGCATGGCTATGGGACTCGGCGATAAGATATATGACGGTGACCGCATAAATGCCTTCGTTTATTCCGATACTAAGAATTACTCCGACACCTACTGCTATTTCCTCGGCGGTGACAGAATGACGGCAAAAGTCGGTGATACAAAAAATCTCACGCTCTACAGGATAGCATTCGACGAGAATTATTCTCCCGTATCACAGCCGGTGGAAAATGCCGAGATAACTATCGACGGCGTAAAGACAGGTATCAAAACAGACGAAAACGGAAAGGCTGAGCTGACCTTCGACCACGGCGGTTCATTTACAGTAAGCGCTGTTTCCGACGAGCTTACACTTGTTCCACCTGTATTGTCAGTTGACGCTTTTGAATCCGCCGCGGTAACTACCACAACAGCTATTGAAGAGACAACCACTACTACTACAACAGCCGCTCCCACAACTACTACAACAGCACCTCCCACAAGCTATGATTATATTCCCTACGGCGACGTAAACAATGATAACGAGGTAAATATCTCTGACGTTATCTTCCTCAACAAGTGGCTCAACGACAACAGCAGTGTTAAAATGACAGAGCGCGGAAAGATCCACGCAGACTGCTATAATCCCAAGGGCGGAACAGACATAACTATGAAGGACTCTGAGGCTATCCTCCAGTGCATAGTTGAAAACTGGACTCTCCCTTATCACGCTTGATCTGAAAGGCAGTAATAAAAAATGAGCAATGTAAAAATTGCCGTTGCAGGCACAGGATATGTGGGCTTATCGCTCGCAGTCCTGCTTGCACAGCACAACCATGTAACAGCTGTTGATATAGTTCCCGAAAAGGTGGAGCTTATCAACAAAAAAAAGTCGCCCATACAGGACGACTACATCGAGAAGTATCTCGCAGAAAAGGAGCTCGACCTCACCGCTACTCTTGATGCTGAGGCGGCTTATAAGGACGCGGAGTTCGTTATAATCGCAGCTCCCACTAACTATGACAGCAAGAAGAATTTCTTCGATACGAGCGCTGTCGAGAGCGTTATAGAGCTCGTTATGAAGTACAATCCGAATGCGGTAATGGTGATAAAGTCCACTATCCCCGTCGGCTATACTAAGTCGATACGCGAAAAGACAGGCTCGGACAATATCATTTTCAGCCCAGAATTTCTCCGTGAGAGCAAGGCACTCTACGACAATCTCTATCCCTCGAGGATAATCGTCGGCACAGACCCCGAAAACGAGAAGCTCGTGAATGCGGCGCATAAGTTTGCTTCGCTTCTTCAGGAGGGCGCTATCAAGGAGGATATTGACACTCTCTTTATGGGATTCACCGAGGCTGAGGCTGTAAAGCTCTTCGCAAACACCTACCTTGCGCTCCGTGTGTCATACTTCAACGAGCTTGATACCTACGCGGAAATGAAGGGACTCAATACTCAGGACATCATCAACGGTGTCTGCCTTGACCCGAGAATCGGCACACACTATAACAATCCTTCGTTTGGCTACGGCGGCTACTGTCTCCCAAAGGACACAAAACAGCTGCTTGCAAACTATGAGGACGTTCCGCAGAATCTCATTCAGGCGATTGTTGATTCCAACCGCACAAGAAAGGATTTCATCGCTGACAGGGTGCTTGATAAGGCTGAGTATTACGGATACAACGAGGACAACACGTTCAGCAGTGACCTTGAAAAGAATGTGGTCATCGGCGTGTACAGACTCACGATGAAGTCCAATTCCGATAACTTCCGCCAGTCCTCGATACAGGGCGTTATGAAGCGTATCAAGGCAAAGGGAGCGGTGGTCATAATCTATGAGCCGACGCTCAAAAACGGTGAGACCTTCTTCGGAAGTGAGGTCGTGAATGACCTTGACGAGTTCAAGAAGCGCTCGCAGGCTATCATCGCAAACCGCTATGATCCCTGCCTCGACGACGTTCAGGATAAGGTCTATACCCGTGACCTGTTCAGACGCGACTGATAAAAAA
>ONNL01000185.1 GCA_900319195.1 uncultured Ruminococcus sp.
TATTCAAGGGTCATATCCTCAGTGCCGCCCGAGATGGTGTGATACAGCCTGCCGCATATCTCATTTATCTTTCCGACGTACTCGTTTCGCATATACGATATGAGTGAGCCTACATGAGCCGCCTGTCTGTCCCACACCTCAAGTACATTTGAAGTGACGTTTCCCTGCATTATTTCCTTCAGCAGAGAGTTGCGCTGATTCATAACAGCGTTGTTCCTGTTGAGATGTACAACGAACATAGGGTTCAGCTGTGATGCCGCCATATCAATAAAGCTCCTGCGCTTTTCGGGAGAGCCCTTGATTATATCTATATCATCGGGAATGAATGCAATGCACTTGAAAACATCAAAGAGTGCCCTTGTGCCCTTCTGCTTTACGCCGTTGAGCTGAATAAGCTTCGGATTTGAAGCACTTCTTGTCATTTCAAAAGCTATCTTCTGCTCGCGGACGGAATCAAGCACCTTCATTTTCGCGGACATCTTCTGTCCGTCAAGGCTGATATAGTCCTTTTCCTTCGAGCCGCGGAAGCTCCTGCACCCCGACATTATCCACATAGCCTCAAGCAGATTTGTCTTGCCCTGTGCATTCTGACCGACGATGATATTATACTTCTTATCTGGCGCAAATGAAACGTCCGAGAGATTTTTGAAGCCGTCTATCTGAGCATAGGTAACTATCAACCTATCACTACCTCATCTTCACCGAGCTGTACCTTATCGCCTGTGCGGAGCTTTTTTCCGCGCATTGTGCATACCTCGCCGTTTACGAGGACCTCACCGCCGGCAATGAGCTCCTTTGCCTCGCCGCCTGTATCGGTAAGACCTGCAAATTTGAGGAGCGAATCGAGCTTTATGAATTCTGTCGTGATATTAACTGTTTTTGCAGACATAAAATTACTCCTTTACGGCTTCCGAAAAATTATCTTACTTCTTTTTCTTTACTATCTTTCCGTTTTCGTTCTTCTCATACTTTTCAGCAAACTTTGTGTTTACAGCAGCTATTTCCTCAAAAGCATCGGGATTGCTCTGACAGTATATAAGTGCGAATGATACCTTTGTCTCGATATTCTTTCTTCCTATTTCCTCTGCCTTTGCAGGAATCTTTTTCTTGTAGATGTCGAAATAAATGTAAACAGCAAGAGCAACGAGTAATACTCCGATTATTATTTTCAGTACCTCAAGCTGCATGATAAGAGCTATCCCTGCGATAAGTGCTATAAATCCTACGATCTCAACACCAAGTGAAAGTAAAGTCATAGTGGGTGCATATTTGTAATCCTTGTAAAAAAATACCATTTTAAATTTCTCCTTTTGATAAAAATATTGGTTTATAGCTTATGGATCATCAGTTTTTGAGCTGTATAGGCATGATAAGGAAGATATAGTCCTCGTTTTCAAGAGGAAGTATCTCGATTACCTTGAGCGGTCCGTTGAAGCGCATACGTATCTTATCGCCCTCAGCGGCTCTCATAGCATCAAGGAACATTCTGTTGTTTATGCCTATCGTTATCTTATCGCCTGTTGTATCAGCCTTTATCTCGTCGTTTATCTTTCCGACAGACGACTTGAAGTTGACCTTTACCATTCCGTCGCCTATCTCACAGCGCACGGGAGCCTTTGCCTTTTCCTCGTTGAGAAGAGCGCAGCGCTCAAGACAGTCGGTAAACTGACGCTTGCCAATGACCACCTCAGTCTTGCAGTCTGAGGGAATGCTGAGCTTGTAGTTGATGAAATTGCCCTCAAGCAGACGTGAGATAACGTAAACATTGCCTATCCGGAAGATAACATGGCTCTGATTTACTGAAACTGTGCAGTCCTTGTCGTCATCGTCCTTGATTATTGAAGCTACCTGAAGAAGTGCCTTCTTAGGAACAACAAAGTGGAAGCTCTCTTCGCTGTCTATCTTCTCATTTCTGATAGCAAGGCGGAAGCTGTCGATAGCAACAAGGCTGAAGCCGTTGTTTTCTATGTCAAAAAGCTCTCCCGTAAGGATAGGCTTGCTCTCATTTGTTGAAGCTGCATAGCTTGTCATATTTATCATTGATCGAAGCACAGAAGGCTTTACAGTAAAGCTCTTTCCGCTTTCAATGCTCGGGAGCTCGGGAAACTCGTCCGCTGATATTGCAGGGAAAGTACAATCCGTTGAGCTGTTTGCTA
Source organism: uncultured Ruminococcus sp. (assembly GCA_900319195.1). Taxonomy (GTDB): domain Bacteria; phylum Bacillota; class Clostridia; order Oscillospirales; family Ruminococcaceae; genus Ruminococcus. The sequence goes on from ONNL01000185.1 coordinate 2,157, forward strand.
TATTGATAACAAGGCTCTCGTTTACCTCGAAGCACACATCATCTCCGTCCATTCTCCTTGTAAATTCACTGAAAAGGTGAGGACTTACGACAAATTCTCCCTGTCCCTCTGTATTTGCGGATACTGTTGTGCGAATACCCATTTCAAGATTATAGGCAGAAAGCTCAAGTGAGCCGTCCATTACCTTTACCTTTATTCCGCTGAGTGCAGGAATAGTCGATCTCTGTGAAACTGCACTTGATACACTTCCGATAGCTTCACTGAGCTCTGTTTTATTGCATATGAATTTCATTAGCTGACCTCCGTATTGTTTTCAGGTTAAGACCCGATAAATTTTCGTGATAAAATAATTAAGATAAAATAAAGATATTATTTTGTTGTTGTTATAGGGGCGGTTGAAAAGTCAGAACAGGTCGCAGACTGCATGATACCGCGAAAATTTCATCCACCAAACGCTGTTGTGAAATTTTTGAGCAATGTTTAAAATATGCCATTTCTGCATTTTTGATGTTTAAACTGTTTGAAGCTGTTTAAATCTCATGCGGAAAAGTTCACGTTTTCGTTGAAAGCCTGTGAGTGACTTTTAGTTTTCAATAATTTGTTGATAGTTGAAAAAGCAAAGCAGTTGAAAATATTTATTTTATTGATCTTCAGAAAAGATTTCCTCGGAAAAATAAGGAATAGGATTTTTAGTAATTCATTTACTGCTTTCCACATCATGTTGAAAACTGTGTTGAAAACAGCATTTAAACATTTTCAACAGTTGAAGCAATGTAGAATCATGACTTGCTGTTATCCTTGATATTTTTTATAACATCATTGACAAGGTCATTGAGTCCCTGGTCCTTTTTCATTGCATCGGATATATTTGAAATTGAATAAACTATCGTAGAGTGGTCGCGTCCGCCGAATTCCGTACCTATTGAAGCGAGCGGCATCTGAGTTACCTCGCGGACAACATATATCGCTACCTTACGGGCATTGGATATCTGTGCCGAGCGCTTGTTCGAGCGTATATCCTCAGGAGATACTCCGAATACCTGTGAGACCTCGAATATTATCTTTTCTACTGTAATCGGGACAGGCTGTTCATCGGTAAGCACGTCGCGGATAACGCTCTGAGCCATTGAAATGGTTATGGGGCTTCCTGCGAAGTGGTTGAGAGCCTTCAGCCTTATAACTGCGCCCTCGAGCTGTCTTATATTGGATTTGAGTCTGTTTGCCATGAATTCTGCTACCTCATGAGGCATTTTAAGGTCAAGAAGCTCGGATTTTCTCTTGATGATAGCAAGCCTTGTCTCAAAGTCGGGAGCAGTTATATCGGCTATAAGACCGCCCTCAAAGCGTGTTCTGAGACGCTCCTCAAGAGTATTGAGCTCCTTCGGCGGCTTATCGGACGTGATAACTATCTGCTTGCCCTCCTGATGAAGTGCATAGAAGGTATGGAAGAATTCCTCCTGCATACGCTCCTTGCCCGAGAAGAACTGTACATCGTCGATAAGCAGTATATCAGCATTTCTGTATTTGTCGTGGAAATCAGTTATGAGACCGTTATTGAGCGCGTTTACGAGGTCGCTTCCGAATGTCTCACTTGTAACGTAGACGATATTGAAATCGGGGTGATTCTTTTTTACCTCATTTGCGATAGCTGTTATGAGGTGAGTTTTTCCCATTCCCGAGGGACCGTAGATGAACAGCGGATTATACGCCGAGACAGCCTTCTGTCCGCAGCTCTTTGCCACTGATTTGCAGCAGGCAAGCGCAAATTCATTTGACCTTCCCTCAATGAAGGTATCGAAGGTATACTCATAGTTTGAGAAGTTTACAGACTGCTCGAGCTCGGCGTGCTTCTGTTCAAGCTCTGCATCTGTCGGTACATCGACCTTTTTCGGCTCATCAGACTCATCATTGATGATGATATTTACCTTGAAGCCGACTGTATTAATGAAAGCCTCTTCAAGAGCAGTAATGTATTTTGTTGTTATGACATTTTTCTGAAATGCCGTAAGAACGCTGAAAACAGCGTCTGTTCCGTTGAAGCTTACGGGTGTCATCTGGTCGATCCATGTTGTGATTCCTATTTCGGGTATAGTTCCCTTGTCAAGACAATATTTCTTGACGTTTTCAAAAACTTCCTCAAATGAGTTCATGTTTACCTCCGTGTTTATGTAACATATTAACAGGCGGCTGACGCAGATACGTCATTCCGCCTTAAAAA
>ONNL01000179.1 GCA_900319195.1 uncultured Ruminococcus sp.
GCGATATCCTTGAGCATTTCCTTGCGTCTGTCGCCGAAGCCCGGAGCCTTTACAGCAGCTACCTTGAATGTGCCTCTGATGTTATTGAGGATAATTGTTGTAAGAGCCTCGCCCTCAACGTCCTCAGCAATGATAACGAGCTTCTTGCCCATCTTTACTATCTGCTCGAGGAGAGGGAGTATCTCCTGAATCGAGCTTATCTTCTTATCTGTGATGAGAATATATGCGTCATCATAGTTTGCTGTCATCTTATCGGTATCTGTTACCATGTAGGGTGAGATGTAGCCTCTGTCGAACTGCATACCCTCAACGACCTCGCTGTATGTCTCAGCAGTCTTGCTCTCTTCAAGAGTGATAACGCCGTCAGATGTTACCTTCTCCATTGCCTCAGCAATGAGCTTGCCGACATTCTCATCAGCAGATGAAACTGTGCCGACCCTTGCAATATCAGCCGAGCCTTCAACTGACTTTGAATTAGCTACGATAGCCTTTACAGCAGCGTCAACAGCCTTGTCGATACCCTTCTTGAGCACCATAGGATTTGCACCTGCTGCGAGGTTCTTCATACCCTCACGAACGATAGTCTGTGCAAGGAGAGTAGCAGTTGTTGTACCGTCGCCTGCTGCATCGTTTGTCTTTGTAGCAACTTCCTTAACGAGCTGTGCGCCCATGTTCTCGAAAGCGTCCTCAAGCTCGATGTCCTTAGCAATTGTAACACCGTCGTTTGTGATGAGCGGAGCGCCGTACTTCTTGTCAAGAACTACGTTTCTGCCCTTGGGTCCCATTGTTATTCTTACTGTATCAGCAAGCTTATCTATACCAGCCTGAAGTGCGGCTCTTGCCTCTGCACCGTATTTAATATCCTTAGCCATAGTTACCTATCTCCTTTTACTTATTATATACTTACTTTACGATAGCGAGAATATCTTCCATCTTTACGATGATGTATTCCTCACCCTCAAGCTTTACATTTGTTCCCGAATACTTTGAAATGAGAACCTTATCGTCCTTCTTGACTTCCATTTTTACATCGGAAGTTCCGGGACCTACCTCTACGACCTGAGCTACCTCAGGCTTTTCCTTAGCTGATCCCGAAAGAATAATACCGCTCTTTGTGGTCTCTTCAGCCTCGACCATTTTAACAACGACTCTGTCCTGTAATGGTTTGATAGTCATATTTATTCCTCCTGAAAAATTATTAGCATATTAAGTTTAGCACTCTTTCTCTCCGAGTGCTAATTATATTTTACCACCTTTTTACAAGAAATCAAGAGTATTCTTTAAAATTTCACAAACTTTGTAGTCCTGCACAACCTCTCTTTCTGTCGCATGAGACATTATTAGCACTCTGCACAAATAAGTGATAATTGTATATTGTTTTTACATTTTGTAAAAAAATTCCAGATTTCTTAATAATTTCTCCGTTTTGGATTGACAAGACACCTGTTTTGCGTTATAATAATATAAAGGTTTAAATTTTAGTAATGAAACGGGGTATTATTATGGCAAACGAAAAAAGCCTGAAGGTTCTTATTGTTGACGACGATAAGAATATCTGCGACCTTCTCAGACTCTATCTTGAAAAAGACGGCTACAGCGTTATTCTCTCACACGACGGCGAGGAGGCTGTTGTCAAATTCAACGCGCTCAAGCCAGATATGGTGCTCCTTGATATAATGCTTCCCGGCATAGACGGCTGGACTGTCTGCCGTGAGATAAGAAAGAAATCAAATGTCCCGATAATAATGATAACCGCTAAGGGCGAGACTATTGATAAGGTAATAGGTCTTGAGCTCGGTGCGGACGACTATATCGTAAAGCCCTTCGACGCAAAGGAAGTGATCGCTCGTATCAACGCTGTTACACGCCGCGTCGGAACAAACACCTCCGAGCCCGAGGTCAAGGAGGTACAGTACGACAAGCTCTCTGTCAATATGACACGCTATGAGCTGAAGGTAAACGGAAAGGTCATCGACACTCCGCCCAAGGAGCTCGAGCTTCTCTTCTACCTTGCTTCAAATCCGAACAGAGTTTATACCCGTGACCAGCTGCTTGACGAGGTATGGGGCTTTGAATACTACGGCGATTCGCGTACTATCGACGTTCACATCAAGCGCCTGCGTGAAAAGCTCGAGGGAGTTTCAGACAAATGGGCTCTCAAAACAGTATGGGGCGTCGGATATAAATTCGAGGTCGAAGAGGAAGAATAATCTTATGCCTGAACCACAGGGGACTTTTGTCCCCTGTTTTTATACAGAGCAATAATACCGACATAACGGGGTGATGATTCTTGAAAAACAAAAAAAGCTCTTATTATAAACAATACCGCTTCTGGCAAATGCTGTCGGTATTCATTTTTATATTCGTCGGAGTCCTTGCAACAAGCTTTGCTTCGTCGGTCTACAAGCGTGCAAAGCTCAGCGACCTGCGCGATAAGGGCAAGCTCTTCATAGCCTCGCTCGAAAACGAATTCGAGCTTTCGGGCAACATTCAGAATGACCGCGTGAACAGGCTACACTCCGATTTCAGCGGACGGCTGAACCTCGATATATATGTATATGACGAAAACGGAGCGTGTATTCTCTCGGATAAGAGCTATGACAGTGATACATTTGCTGTCCCGTTTGAAGCTGACAACGACAGCAGCAGGGTGCGTCCGCTCTCGGACTCCAAAATGGATGAGCTCAACGACGGCGCATTCCTCAGCTCTGATTCAACCAGCTTCTCGGCAAGCGAGCCGAGCCTGATATATGGCACGAAAAAGACGCTCCGAAGCCGTTATTCCGACTATAAGCAGAAGATATACGTGATATGCTATACGGACATGGGCGAGATAAACAGCTTCAATATAAAGGTATCTGTATTCTATGCACTTATCGTTATTGCCGCCGTCCTCGGCTCGTCATTCCTCATGAGGAAGCGCATGAAGAAGGCTGTCGAATACGAGAGCAAGTTCCAGCAGATAAGTGAAAAATTCTCGAAGGGCGATTTCTCTGAGCGTATCCCCGCCAACAACACGGACAATATTCAGAGCGACATCGCCAAGTATGTCAACTCCCTTGCGGACGCAGTCGAAAACAGCGACAGCACCAGCAAGACCTTCATTGCTAACGTATCGCATGAGCTGAGAACGCCTATCACGACCGTTATCGGCTTTGTGGACGGCATTCTCGACGGTACTATCCCGAAATCGAGACAGAATGAGTACCTTGTGCTCGTCTCAAAGGAGACCCACCGCCTTAAAATACTCATCAGCTCAATGCTCAATATGACCAAATTTGAATCGGGTACCATGACCCCGAATTTCAGAGATACTAACCTCACAGACCTCGTAATACAGACAGTCCTCATGTTTGAAAAGAAAATTGAGGACAAGAAGCTCGAGGTCGAGGGACTTGACAGCGACAGACTCGTTGCAGTTGCCGATACCGACCTCATGCAGCAGGTCATCTACAACCTCGTTGAGAATGCTGTCAAATTCGTAAACGAGGGCGGTACTCTCTCATTCAGATTTGAAAAGACAAACGGCATAAACATAATCGGTATAAGGAACACGGGCGAAGGTCTCAAAAACGATGAGATACAGCAGGTATTCGACCGCTTCTACAAGACGGATTCGTCTCGCGGAAAGGACACCACGGGACTCGGTCTCGGACTTTCTATCTCGCGTAAGATAGTCCACCTTCACAACGGTCACATCGTTGTAAAAAGCGTATACGGCGAGTACACGGAGTTCCAGATACAGATTCCCGATATAAAGCCAAATCGAAAGGATTAACTATGGACGACGACAACAGAATTGATGATATGCCGCAGGCAGAAGATACAGAACAGCAAGGCAGCGGCAGGATCTACCAGACACGATACGACGACTTCATGTACGAGCCGATAGGCTTCGGAGAGCCCGAGATCCCGGAGCCGCCGCAGCCTCCCGAAAAGGAAAAGCACCGCAGCGGCTATGGTGCGGCGATAACGCTGTTCTTCGTATTCCTGCTCGTATCAATAATAGCCGCTGTTGCAGCCATTGTGTTCGACGTTTTCAACAGCAAAAAGGCAATAGAGAAAATAGCTTCGCAAAACGTGGTGCTGTACAGCGAGTCCAAGCCCGAGGGCGCTAATGACATCGTGAACAAGGTCGATGAGGACGGGCGATATACTCCCGAGGGAGCGGCAGCCTCAGTTATCGACTCTATCGTTGAGATATACACCTACACAGACTCCTCAAAGGATAAGCTTTCGAGCACAGGCTCGGGCATCGTCCTCTCCAAAGACGGCTATATCGTGACGAATGCTCATGTTCTCCTCGAGAACGGCTGCCATGTTGTAAAGACAAACGACGGTCAGACCCTTGAAGCCAAGATAGTCGGCAGGGACATCAAGACCGACATCGCCGTTATCAAGGTCAGCAACGCAAAGACGCTCTACCCTGCAACTCTCGGGGACTCCGACGAGACGATAGTAGGTGAACAGGTGCTCGCTATCGGCAATCCTGCGGGACTTTCAAGCACGGTCACGGACGGTATAGTCTCTTACGTAAACCGTCCTATCAGGAGCAATTCCACAGGCTTTGAAATGGAGTGCATTCAGACAAACGCACAGATAAGTCCCGGTAACTCGGGCGGTGCGCTCGTTGATATGTTCGGTCATGTGATAGGCATAACCTCATCCAAATATGTAAGCTCAGACCTTGAGGGTCTCGGATTTGCTATCACTATCAACGAAGCAAAGCCGATAATCGACGAGCTTATCGACAAGGGATATGTTCAGGGACGATTCAGAGTCGGCATTGAGCTTATCGGCATGAGCAACTCAACGGAAATTGCCGCCATAGAGGGCGAGCTCGGATATTCACTCCCCGAGGACTTCAAGGGCATTTACATAGGCAATATCTCCGAGGACGCCGACATTGCCAGCACTGACCTTCAGATAGGCGATTTCATCACGGCGATAAACGGCAAGTCCGTGAGCAGCTATTCGGAATTCTACGACACCGTCAGCAGTATGTATGACGCAGGCGACACTGTCCCTGCGACCTGTGCTCACGTTGCAAAGGACGGCTCCATTACATATTACGATATCGAATTCAAGCTCATGGAGGATACCTCGGGCAACTATTGATCGGCTTTCTCAGACCTTGTACCCGATACGCTTCATATTCACACCTATAACTCCCCCTGCTGCTCCGAAGAGCATAAGCAGGAGGAGCTTTTTTATATCTGCGGCTGTACCCGTGACCGCGACCGCGGCGGCAGTTATCAGAAGGTACATAAGCGCACCGTTTATCAGTCCGCAGATAAGTCCCCTGCGCCGCCTGTAACGACCGAGAAGCAGCGTGGATAAGAATGCTCCCGACAGGAGCGAGATGTAGGCAAAAATCCGTCCGAGGCTGAAATTGTCCATAAGCAGAAACACAGCAGCAGAAAACAGCAGGAGCAGTGCTCCCGATATAAGCAGACCGAAAAATGCCGCCGACAAGGTCATCACAAGATACGGTGTCCGCGGCTCACGAAATTCAAGCATAAAAAAGCCTCCGCACAAAGAATCATTCGATTCTATGCGGAGGCTTGCGTTTTTATTCCTCGTTGTTCTTCTTTTTCTTGGACTTCTTTACTTCGTCGTCAATAACAGCCGCGGAGGAAAGTCCCTCGGTCTTTTTCTTCTTTGCCTCAGCCTGTGCAGCCTTGTATCTCTCAGCAGCCGTTACATTCTCGCTGATAGCGTTGTTCTTGAGTCTTATCTTGTTCTTTGCGCCGCCTGTCTCAATGAGGACAGTGTCGTCGCTGACGCTTACGATTATACCGACGATACCGCCGATAGTAACTACCTCGTCGCCTATCTGGAGATTCTCCTGCATTTCCCTCTGCTCGCGCTCATGCTTCTTCTGAGGTCTGATAGCGATGAAATAGAGAAGTGCGAACATTATCACGAGAGGGAGTACAAGCTGTAAAAATGCACCGCTCGTGCTGCCGCTTCCCGAAGCTGCGGAGGAAGTCTCTGCGTCCTCTGCGAATGCCGAAACTGCTGTCATTACTGAATAAACGGAAACAGCCGAAACAGCTGCCGCCGCGGACTTTATAAACTTACGAATCATATTTTTCTCCTGTCTGCCTTTCGGCTGATTAGCTTTTATCATAACATCAATCATTATAACACACATCGCAGGAAAATGCAAGACCTTTTTGTGATAAAACGCGGAAATTCGCCAAAAATAAAAAACCGTTCCCCTTTCGGAGAACGGTCATTTTACTGAAAATTATTCAGCAGCAGCTGCGGGTTCCTCTGTGGGAACGAGCTTGATGATAGCCATTTCAGCAGCGTCACCGCGACGGGGACCGATCTTGATGATCTGTGTGTATCCGCCGTTTCTATCAGCATACTTAGGAGCAATCTCGTCGAAAACCTTCTTTGCAACGGACTCCTTTGTTACATATGAGAATACCTGACGCTTGGAGTGCAGATCAGTATTTTTACCGATAGTAATCATTTTTTCTGCAACAGCACGTACTTCCTTAGCTCTTGTAACAGTCGTTTCGATCTGACCGTTCTCAAGAAGGAAAGTCACCATGCCTCTGAGCATAGCTTTTCTATGGTCAGTTGTTCTGCCCAGCTTTCTTGTACCCGGCATATATTTCACTCCTTATCTATTGTGCATAAGCACACTTGTTTGTTATGGTTTTTATTCCTCTTCAGACGA
>ONNL01000181.1 GCA_900319195.1 uncultured Ruminococcus sp.
GGTTTACTGGGGCAAGGCATATTGATGCCGTACCGACTCGGATAATTTTATAGCAAACGACAAAAGTTTTTGGAGCTTGCTATTTGCTGATCGCAGGGTGCGGGTGTCCGGTGGACGCCCAACGGAAGTGCCCTTGGGGTACACCTCTGCGAAGTTGCGTCTCGGCAAGGCACTTTAAATCATTTTTTATAGTCAACGTCGAATTATTTTTGACGTTGACTATAAAAATAACGATAAAAAGGCAGATACTTCATTGCGAAGCATCTGCCTTTGTTGTTTATCTTGATTTTTTATCAGCCCATTGTGACTGTTATCTCATTAACGTCCTTGAGCTTGCTTGCAGGAACAAATGCGTGTTCCATTTCCTCGCCGTTGAGGAGGAGCTTTGCAACGCCGCTCTCAACGTGTGCGCTGTTGTCAACAGTGATGTTGAGCTTCTTTCCGCGGAACTGCTTTGTCATCTTGAAGCCGTCCCACTCGGAAGGAATCGAGGGGAGAATGTCTATACCGTCGAAGTCGGGTCTGATACCGCAGATACCCTCTACACAGCCTACCATGACTGTCGAAGCTGTACCTGTGAGCCAGTGTACGTGCGAGCGTCCCTCGTAGGGCGAAGCCTTGCTCTCGGTGAACTGACCGTGTACATACGGCTCCATTACGCGAATCTCAGCCTTGTCGTTCATTGCCGCAGGAGCGCTCTCCATGAAGTATTCAAACGCTCTGTTGCCGTGACCGATGAGTGACTCCGCAAGTATCAGCCAGCCCTGAGACTGCGAGAAGATACCGCCGTTTTCCTTTGTATCTGCATTGAATATGTGCATGAGCGCACCGTCGAAGTAGTGGTCCTTGTACGGAGGCTCGAGAAGCTTTGCACCATAGGGTGTGTTGAGTATCTCGTGTACCGACTCCATAGCCTTGTCAGCAACAGCAGGCGAAGCAAATTCCGAGATAACGCTCCAGCTCTGCGGATTGAGCCACATATTAGCCTCGGGGTCCTTCTTTGCGCCGACGATAGTTCCGTCCTCACGGATACCGCGGATAAATCTGTCCTCGTCCCAGCACTTGTCAAGAGTCTCAGCAAGCTTCTCCTGAACGCCTACGATGTAGCATGAATAGCTGTTATCGCCCTTCATATCGGCAAAGTCGTGGATAACGTTCATAGCGTAGTAGAGCTGGAAGGCAACGAATGTGGATTCGCCCTTTGCTCCGAGTCTCAGACAGTCGTTCCAGTCAGCGTGGAGACCTGCGGGCATATTGTGTGCACCGAGTCTCTCCATCGAGAACTTTATCGCTCTCTTGAGGTGCTCATAAACAGTGTCCTCGCCGCCGTTTGCATATACGATAACTTCGTCGAGGAAGTCGGTGTTGCCTGTCTCGTTGATGTACTTGAGTACAGTCGGGAAGAGCCAGAGAGCGTCGTCCGCACGATATGAGGGATGACCTGTCTCCTTGACATACTCGGGGTCGTCGGGAGTATTCTCGTGACCTGCGTTGTGGTTGAACTTAACGAGCGGAAGTCCGCCGCCGTTGTCAACCTGTGCAGAGAGCATGAATCTTATCTTTTCAAGAGCCATTTCGGGAGCGAGGTGGATAATACCCTGAATGTCCTGAACTGTATCACGATAGCCGTAGCCGTTTCTGAGACCGCAGTATGTGAATGAAGCCGCTCTTGACCAAGTGAATGTGATGAAGCACTGGTAAGCGTTCCAAACATTTATCATGTTGTTGAATTCCTCAGAGGGAGTTTCAACGCTGAAATTATCGAGCTTTGAGTGCCAGTAATTCTTGAGCTCCTCAACCTCTGCATCAACACGTCCTGCATCCTCATAGCCGCTCATGATAGCCTCTGCCTCAGCGTCGTTATTCTGACCGAGGAAGTAGATGAGCTCGCGTGTCTCGCCGGGCTTGAGAGTTATCTCAGACTGGAGCGCACCGCAGGCATTTGAGTTGAAGTTGAGCACGTTGTCGCACTTGCCGTTTTCAACAGCAATGGGGTTCGAGTAAGTCCTGTAGGGACCGATGAAGCTTGAAAGACTGCCGTTATAAGCTGAAACGGGAGCACCCTTTACGCCGAAGAAGCGCTCTCTGTGGTTAGAGCCGCTTGCGTCGCGTCCGCTGTTCTCGTTGATGTGCTGAACTATTTTGTCGCCCTCGAAGCTTGTGCGTGTGATAAAGAGCGTGTACTGGAGGTTTATCTGGTCCTGCTCGTAGTTGTTGTCGTTTGTGAATTCAACGAAGCCGAATGCAGAGAGCTTTCTCTCAGCCGAGCCGTTGTTCGTTATCTTTGCACGCCATATCTCATATTTCTGTCCCTTGGGCACATAGTATGTCACCTCAGACTTAATGTCTGCGTATTCCGCAGAGATAACGGTGTACGCTGTACCGTGGCGGCATTCACTCTTGTACTTGTCGAGCGGCTTGCCGACAGGCTGCCATGAAGCAGACCAGTAATCGCCTGTTGCGTCGTCGCGCAGGTAGATATAGCGTCCCGGGAGAGCCATATCCGAATTGAAGCGAAAACGCGATATACGACCGTTTGCTCCTGATTTTACGAAGCTGTAGCCTGCCGCATTGTTTGAAATGATAGCGCCGTATTCGGGGTCACCGAGATAGTTTGCCCACGGCGCAGGTGTTGCAGGGTTTGTAATGACGTATTCCTTGTTTGCAAGGTCAAAATGTCCGTACTGCATGATATATTCTCCTTTTCAAGCCGTATCATCCGCATTCATTTTCAGTGCTTACAAATGAAAAAACGCATAACCGACAATGTATTAAATCAATTATACCATACATTTCGTGACACTGCAATAGTTTTTACGGATTTTATAATTATTCGTCTTAATTAACAAAAAATCGGAGCAGTTTTTGCTGCTCCGACAATGTGTTTTATTTGCTTGCCTGATAATCCGCATAAGCCTTGAGGATAAGCGCCGCGTCGGACGAGTCGATGGTGTCGTCGCCGTTGTAATCCGCAAGAGCCGCCTGTTCAGCAGAAAAGCTGCCCGTATTGCCTGCCTGTGTATCCGCATACTCTCTGAGGATAAGTGCCGCGTCGCTTGAATCGACCGAGTTGTCGGCATTGACATCTCCGAGGGGATATTCCCTGTCGGAAATTGTGACAGAGCCGTTCTTTATGCCGTTTGCAAAAGTCCAGTTCTGCGCGTCCTTGTCGCCGTCAAGGTTGATGAATTCGGGCGGAGCGGAAGCGTTATCGACGTAAACTATATTCACGGGATAAACGTCACCGACAGCATAGTCCTCGGGGAGCTTCACCTCCATGCTGCATATAGCACCGCTGCTCGTGATGTCCGAGGTGCCTGCGGCAGCAACAAACACTGCGTTATCGAGTACGCTCTCATCGTCAAGGACAGATGTCAGGATCATGTCCTTTTTTGTGTGGGCATAGTTTCCGTTTTCGTCGGCAACGGGAGTGAGTGCGCGTCCGTTCTCATTTTCGGGGAACTGTACGTGCAGACCCATTGCGGCGAGCTCGGGATCTCCCGATTCTGAGCCGAGCCTGAAGCTTATCGTTACGGTATCACTCTCCGCAGCCTGCTTCTTTGTAAGCTCAACTGACGATACTGTCAGCGTGTTTTTGAGGTCGGGGTCGTTTGCGGAAAACGCGCTCCTGCTTATATATTCTGTGCCTGCCGCGGTCATAATTCCCGAAAGCAGCACAGCAGTTATCCTTAGTGTTTTCATATTGCCTCCATGTATGTATACAGCTATTCCACTTTATTATAATACATATCATCGGAAAATGCAAGGGATTTCGGGAATTTTTTTAGTATGCGGGCTTATGCTGTCGGGAGCGTATAGCTGTTGTTGGCAAGATACTTCTGAATGGCAAGCGCGTCACCCGATGTTATGCCGTCTCCGTTGCCGTCACAATCTGCTGCGGCGGAGTCAGTTATCTTGAAGTCGTTGGGATTAGCAATGAACTGCATAATGAGTGTCGCGTCTGCAACCGAAACAGACGAATCTCCGTTTGCGTCGCCGTAAACTATATCGGTATCTGGCTCAGAGGTGGGTGCGTCCCCGACTATTTCTATTCCGCCGTTTATAAGACCGTAGTTGAAGGTCCATGCCTCTGCGGATATTGATTCTTCCGTGTTTCCTCCTTCATAGTCGCAATTATCTAAGTCTCTATAATACGGAGATATAATGAACACGTCACCTGCGGATACTTCCGAGGGAAGCTTTACTGAAAGATACCACAGATCAGTTGGTGTCGTATATATTCCTTCGTCCTGAAAAAGATCCAGATAACCGCTTCCAATTAAGTAACTGCAATTCTCAGACAGCGAACCTGTAAAACGATTTGGTTGTGCTCCCGATTTAACAGAGTATGTCAAACGTTTATCAACAGAGACACTAAGACCGAAGGAATCGGCACGAACCTCAGTTCCGTCAGCGTCCAAATGTATCGGAATGGATATAGCCTTGTTATCCTGTATATACTGTTCAGCCTCCTCTACGGTCAGCTTTACCGTGCCCGCAGAAATTGTATTGTGTATGACAGCCTTACTTGCGTCCCACGGAACTACAGTCCCGTCAGTAAATGTTTGACTTCCGACAAGAGCATAGCTGCTTTTTCCATAATAACCTAAATATGACGATCCCTCGGCATTTGCTGCCGTGAATGCAGCTGACGAGCAGACGATCATTGCTGATGCCGCAACAGATAATAATTTGCTTACTTTCATAATCTCACGCTCCAACATATTATTCAAACAGCTTGTATGATTTGCGAAAAATTTTTATAAAATCAAACTATTTTTATTATTATATCACAAAAGTGTATGCTTGTCAATAAAAACTATGTGCAAAATCCATATAGCTGTTTTCGGAGATGCTCTGCGAGACAGAGGCTTTCTCGGATCTCTTGTCTTGAGGCTTTGCTTCAAATTTTTAAGGGATATAGCGCAAAAAATGTGCCGCCCTATAAGGACGACACGCGCTATATCCCTTAAAAATTTCAAATTAAAGTCTTTGAAAGGGGTTCGGGGGAAAGCTCTCCTCCGAAAGTTTCCCCCGATAATACCGTATATAGCTCCTATATACGTGTTTTTATTCATCCCTTTGATATTCGAGTATATCACCGGGCTGACAATCAAGCACATCGCATATCGAATTAAGCGTTGAGAAGCGTATCGCGCTGACCTTCCCCGTTTTAAGCTTTGAGAGATTCACATTGCTCACGCCAACGTGTTCGCTCAATTCGTTGAGAGTCATTTTCCTGTCAGCCATAACTCTGTCAAGACGTGAAATTATAGCCATATTATCACCTCAGACCGTTTCGTCGGATTCCCGCTGAAGCTCTGCGCCGTAGCCGAAAATGTGAACAATGAGAATGAACGCAAGTACCAGCACCACTGCTGTGATATTGACATGATAGAAGCCTGTATTTACAAGCACCAGAGGGATGAGCGAGTATGCAAAGTGCTTCATTCTCTTGATGATGTTCTCCTCAAACGGCGAGCCACAGGTCTCCAGAGCCTTTGCGAGCTTGCTGCCGAATGCCATGATAACGATGTAGTATGCACACAGCATAGCACCAGCCAGACACGCTACTACCGCAGCGAGCTTTACCTCTCTGCCTGTAACGTTTTCGACATTGCCCTTGATTGCGTACTCGGTCACGTCGTCTTTGGTCTCGGTCTTTTCTATATTCCAGAGAACGTCAATACCGAATTCTTCAATGTGGAAATTGGTTTCCTCAAGGTCGAGCAGCTCGATGAACGGCGGGACCTTGGAATTGTCAACGGTTATTGCGCCGTCAGCCTTGCCTTCAACAGTTACAGCGTCGTTCGGGATCTGTAAGCAGACAATGCCGCCGATAATACAAACGACCACGCCTGCAATAAGAATTCCCTTGCATACGTTTGCGATTATTCTGAGTATTTTGCCTAACTTGTTGATCTTCATTACCTTTTCGTTTTTCATAATATGACCTCCATTTTTGGTTTTATTTGTTCGGTTTCCCTTACCGTGATTTTAGTATATCACACAATGTTACGTTTGTCAACTAAAATTTATCGTTTATCGTTAATTTTGTAATGTTATACATATACGCAAGCAATTTTCCGGCGTCCCATTGTGCACATTATACGATAAAAATTTATCGTTTATCATTAAATAGTGGTGAAAACTTCTCCTTGATATGAAAGTATATTGGAGGTTTAACGCTTTCTGCTGCGGCAAGTCCGTCTGAGCAAGCTTTCCCCTGATTTGTTTTGCAGAGCGTCAGCTTCAAATTTTCCCCATATATAGCGCTGCACATCTCTATGCCGTCTTTACAGACTATAAGCGCTATATATGGGGAAAATTTCAAACTAAAGTTTTAGGAAGGGAGTCTGAGTTCCGCGCTCATATAGAAAGTTTTATTCAAATTACGATTTAGATCGATACAGCAAGCTGTGAAACGAAGGAAGCAGACACCAATAGAAAGTGTCTGCTTTTTCTTTTTTGTACGAAATCGTACGGAGACATTTTTATAGAAAAATAAGAAGATTTTGCCATATCAGATTGACGAATTGTACATTTTGTGGTATAATTATGTTAACATTTAGATATACTTAGTTATTGTCATCTATGATATTGAATACCCAATTTCTCATCGTATACTAATGTTGCACAGGGGGATATTGTAATGAAAATAGAAACTAAAATAGATTTTTGGAAGAAAAAGCTGCTTGATTTGGGTAAAAGAAATAAACTTATCAATTTCACGATTAGTAAAACAGGTCAACGAGTATCTCGGTCAGCAATAATGATAGAAACGCCTTCGGCTGACGAATTATGGGATGCTCTTTCTAATTTTGATTCCAATATATCGTTTCCTGTTGTAACAAAAGCGGATAAGAATATTGATATCTCAGAAGGTCAGCTTGAATTTGATAAAGAACCTAATGATGAATCTCCTATCTTCCCTAACGGCTATAAAACCAATCAAATGCCATATGAAGCTTGTAAAACATTCAGAGCATTAATGCATAAATCAAAGGAATTTATGGATAATAAAGGTCTTAATGCTCTATACTTATCCTTTGGTTTTCTGAATTGGAAAGAGAACGGCTTGGAAGGACAGGTTCTTCGGTCTCCTATTCTTTTGATTCCCGTGTGTATATCTCAGGATAATGTATCCGCTCCGTTTGTAATTTCAAGGATAGATAGCGAAATTGTATCAAATAATACTTTACTCTACAAGTTAAAAAATGATTTCAACATTGAAATTCCCGAATATAATGAAGATACTAACTGGAAAACATACTTAAAAACCATAAATGATGAGTGTTCAGCGTTAGGCTGGAATGTGGATTATGATTGCGTTCAGCTTTCCATGATAACATTTCAAAAAATGGCTATGTACAGCGATATAGAGCAAAATGCTGAATTAATAGCCAATAATCCTATTGTCAGGATAATAAACGGCGAAACTAATGAAGTTGAAATATCCGATTATTCAGATATTGACAATTATGATCATGATAGCACTGATCCTAAAGATGTTTCGTCAGTGGTTGATGCCGATTCAAGTCAGCAGGATGCCATTTTACTTGCTAAA
>ONNL01000085.1 GCA_900319195.1 uncultured Ruminococcus sp.
CACTTCCGTTGGGCGTCCACCGGACACCCGCACCCTGCACTGCAGGGAGGCACCCCGAGCCCCTTTCCTAAAACTTTAAACTGGGATTTTAGTCATATAGGGTACATTCCGATAGTCTTTCAGAAAGGCTTAGATATGGTATGTACCCTATATGGCTAAAATTCGAGCGTAAGGCATAGAAACGCAGATCAGGAAAAATCTTTCGTATCAAGAAGGTTTGCTTCGATTAAATATTATTGCAAACGACAAAAGCTTTTGGAGTTTGCTATTTGCCGATTGCAGATACGCAAATCCTTGATTTGCGTATCTGCAAGGCACTTTAAATCATTTTTTATAGTCAACGTCGAATTATTCTTGACGTTGACTATAATACAGCTTCTGTATGTGAAGTCAATATACAGATGAGGAGGTGAGCGTATGAAAAATATAGTCAAAACATCAAAGGTATTCGTGCGCTCGCTTCCGCACGTTTTGCTGTTCGAGTTCATATTCAAGCTGATACTTCTTGCGATAGGAGCGCCTGTTCTTGAAAAAATGCTGAGATTCACCTTAAAATCGGCAGGTATCAACTACCTCTCGGACGAGAATATGACAGTTTATCTGCGCCACCCTGTTACGATACTCGCTTTGATAGCAATGCTGTTTTTTACGGCGGCGTTTTCATTCGTCGAGCTGACAGCTCTTGCGGCGAGCTTTTCGTGCTCAAGCAGGGGACAGAAGCTCAGTGTCGGCGGAATGTTCATTGCAGGCTTCAAGGGCTTTTCAAAGGCGCTGAAGGGTACGGGAGTATTGAAATTCCTCGCCTTCATGCTGGTAATGCCGTTTGTACAGCTCACTGTTTCGTCGGGTATTTTTCTTGCGCCCATTATGCCTATTCTCAGGACGATATGCCGTATTCTCCATATAAGCAACCACTCCGCGACGGTGGCATATATCGTAATGCAGATACTCATTATCTTCCTGTTTATCGGCTACAGCTACAGCCTGCACTACCTCACGCTCACCGAAATGCCGCTCTCGGACTGCCTTAAACGAAGCAGGGAAAAGGTAAAGAAAAACCGACTGAAAATGATGATATCGTTTTCGGCGTGGATACTGTTTATCCTCGCGGCAGCATCTATCGCAGTATTTGTGGTAAGCTTTGTCACAGTCCTGTTCATAAAGGGCATAAAAAGCCCTGATAAGGCGTTCGGAGCGTCGCTTAATATCCTCAGATATGCCATCAACGCCATCATGGTGCTTGCGGCATTCATCACCTCTCCGCTTGTGGTATGCTGGATAACGGGACGCTTTTTCAGCGAGCTCGGAGATGATGAGCAGGTGACGCTGGCCGTCGGCAAGCCGCTCCTGAGCAGACCTGTCAAGGCAGTGATAATAGTATTTCTGATAGGTATTGGCACAGGGCTGAATCTGAGCTATTTAAAGGCGGTCAGAAATGACAATATCAAGCTCGTTACGGGCATCGGCAGCCGCACACGTGTCACTGCACACCGCGGCTTCTCGGGAGCAGCTCCCGAAAATACGGCATATGCCTTTGAAAAGGCAATAGAGAGCAATGCGGATTACATCGAGCTTGATGTTCAAATGACAAAGGATAATCAGCTTGTGGTGTTCCATGATGATACTATCGAGCGTACTACCGACGGCAAGGGCAAGCTCTCGTCAAAGACCTACGACGAGCTGCAGCAGCTCTCGGCAGGAAGCTGGTTCGGTGAAAAATATGCCGACGCGAAGATAATGCTGCTTTCAGAGGTGCTCGACCTTACGGACGAGGATATTATGCTGAATATCGAGATAAAGAACCGCGGAAACATAACGGGAGCGGTTGATGAGACAGTGCGGCTCGTTGAGGAATACGGCATTGAGGACTCCTGCTATATAAGCTCGTTTTCGTATTCGGCTCTGAAAAGGGTCAAGAAGCATAATCCGAAGATAAAGACCGCGCTCATTGCAAATGTTGATACGGCGACCTCGTACTCTCGTCTTAAATATATAAACGCGGTGAGCATGAACTATATCTTCGTCAACAGGACTGTCGTGAACAGCGCTCATCAGAACGGTAAGCGAATCTTCGTGTGGACTGTTGACAGAACAGACAGCATGAAGGATATGATCGCTCTCGGCGTTGATAATATTATCACAGATGTTCCCGATAAGGCTGTCGAGACCGTCTATTCGCAGAGCGTCGGTGACACCGTCCTTGGTGTTCTTAAATTAATATTTGCGTGATGTTGAGGGAACCCTTTTGAGAAAGGGTTTCGCCAACAGCGACCCGTACCCTCTGTCCTTCGGACATCGTCTCGCCTGTCGGCTCGGTCGGTGCTTCTGCTTCGCAGA
>ONNL01000057.1 GCA_900319195.1 uncultured Ruminococcus sp.
CCTTGCAGGCGTGCTGTCGCACTACAAGAGGGCTTGACGCAGCAGATGCTGTGCATAGCTGCTTTTTCTCAGAAGAGGTTTTTAGAGGTACCCATTAATATTTAGTATACGGCGACAAGGCATCTGCTCATATGTGTTCCTTACATGAGAGCTTGATAACGTCCATTTTTATCACTGCGACATTTTTCATTGCTTCATCGGGGATAATTTCCTTCAGCTCAGCGAGTATCTCCCCTGCTCTTTCGCCGCTCCTTTTGTCCTCATGCAGGTTAAAAAGGACAAGGGACAATGCCGCAAGCAGCAACACTATCCCCGCAAGCAAACAGATATTACCTACTGTTTTTCTTGTTTTATTTTTCATTATTCGTCCTCTTTACGCTTTCTCAGCTTTATGCCTGCGCCTATCAGCACGATACCGCCTGCCGCAAGCGGTATGACAGGCCACCATGTCTGTCCTGTCTGCGGAAGCCTGCTGTCATTCGAGCTCTTTGTCTTTGCGGTCGTCACCGCAGTTGTCGAAGCCAATACTGTCGTCGTGAGCGGAGCTGTGACCGTTGTTGTCGCTCCCTGTTCGGTGGTGGTGACAGCAGCAGTAGTCGTCACGGGAGCAGTTGTCACAGGAGTTGTGGTCACAGGGGACGTTGTAGTCTCGGGAGTCGAGGGCGGCTTCTTGTAGGTGTTCAGGATAATATACTGCCACTCGTTCATGTCATAGCTCATCGTGTAATTGTCGGGGACTTCCTTCTCGTAGACGATATTCGCAAACGTAGAATCCGCAATAGGCACCTTATAGTAAAGCTCCATAACGTTAACAGGTCAGTTCTGATCCTTTGTTCCGATATTGATAGTTACCGAATTTCCATTCTGAGTAAACGGAATATTGCTGGTATTGTTTCCCTCACCAACAGAGGTGCCCATACCGGTTCTGTTCCATGCGTCCTGATAATAGGAATTGAAGCCTATCTTGCTCACATCAAAGCCTTGCCTGGTAAACGCTTCATCTGTTATCACAAAGCTGTCAAGTGATGCCTTTGAATAGTCGAAATCATTTCCCGTAACTACCGATCTTATAGTCATTTTCCACTTGACAGCGTGTGCATCGGAATCAAAGCCGTCCGCTATTTTTTCAACGCTGAAATTCGTCTTATAATCGACAGAACCCGTCGCAGTTACAGGGGTATCACCGCTCGTCTTAACAGCACTTGCCGTATTAGTCTCATGGATAATGACAGAATTGTCCGAATTTCTGCTTGTAGTACCTTCTATTGTCTTGGTATACTTCACATAAACGATCGACGGCACATTACTGCTCGGGAGCGTGAGAGTACCGTTGGTCTTGTCTACTGTTGGGGAAATGCTCAGCACATCTCCATTGACATCATAATACTTAATACTACCGTCATCAGCCGTTTTTATAGCTTCATCACTGATCTTCGCGCCGTTGAGCGAAAGTCCCGCAGTATTGGTCAGCTTTATCGACCATTCGACCTTATTGCCGACAACGCCGTTATCCTTCTTGTAATCGGGCATTCCCGTTTTTTCTACTGCAAGACTGTCCACGATAGTTTTCACAGCTTGAGCAGTTGCCTTTTCAGCGTTGCTTGAGTCCACGACCTTTGCGTTGTTTGTATAGGTTTGGTTCATCTCAACAAGCTGTGTGTAGGTAATGGTTATCGTCTTAGGCTTGCCGCTGACGGTGAATGTACCGTCATTATTATAGGTCACCTCAGCCGTGTCCGTATCATTCTGCTTATCAATTACTATGTTCAGTGTTCCTTGCTGTGTTTTCATTTTTTTCCATAATGATATACCACTTTCGCCAATGATTTTCAACTTTTTATGTACACTTTTGAAATAATATTTTTACTAAAAATTTGGCAGCTCTTACGCTCTATTGTCTGAACTCACTCAGAGAGTCCACGAAAATATAGCATAAAAAAATCGTGCCTTCCCGAAGGACGGCACGCGATATATCCATAAAAAATTTCAAATTAAAGTTTTCCCCGATAATTCATATAAGTGACCTTTTGATAGCTGTCCTTTGCAGTTTATCAATAAAAACGGCAACAGCTGCAAAGTACGCGCTTCCTGCGAGGACATAAATCGGAAACAGGAGCACGTCATTTTCGGGTACAAGATACGCGAGTACAGTCAGTGCGGCAGCAGGCGGCATGAATATCCTCGTTTTATGCATGAAGTACATCATCAGCGCTGACGCGGCAAGTGCCGAGAGCGTGAGCGGCAGGTTCAGACACATCGTCATTCCGAAGCGGATATACGCTCCTATAGCCGCCGTGGAGGTGAGGACAGCCACAGTCCTTATCGGATGCTTCACCGATCTTATCTCGTTGTCGGGATCAGCCTCCCACTTTCTCACTCGTGAAAACTCGGTGAATGCAACTAAAAGCGGCGGCGCAACAGCAAGTCTCACACCAAGCTTTAGTGCGGCAAATACAGCGATAACTGCGGCTATGATACGCAGGAGGATAAACAGATATTGCTGCGGAGAATCGGGCGGTGATACAGGGATAAACGGCTCGCGCCCCCTCAGACCTGTCCTGATAAGTACAGCTCTGCCCAAAATGACGCACAGCGAAAGGACTGTTGCTGCTATGGGGTAAACTATTGTCTCGGTCTGAAGCAGGACGGGCAGGCATATCGCGGAAACGAATGGCGCGAGCGAGGTCCCGCCGAAGGTATAGAGAACCTGCGCAAGAACAAACGCAATCGAAAGCTCCGCCCATACCGGCATGGAAAGACACATGACTATCAGCAGACCTGCCACAGCACAGCCCGACAGATAAAACAGCATTCGTTTCGGACTGACTGCCCAGAGCCTGCGCGGTGAGACCATATAGCCTGTTGCGAGTGCGGCTATCTCGGGGAAGATCACTTTCCTTTCGCCTGTGAGCTCGGAGACGCCGACCATAAGTCCAATAATAGCGAGGGTGATGATATATGTAACAGAACGCTTTTTGATAAAAGCTCCCCCCTTGAAATGTGTTGTTTTTCACTATATTATACCATGCCCCATGCGAAAAAGCAAGCTGTGGGTGACAGTCAAAAAAACGGGGAAGCCTGATAAGCGGTCTTCCCCGTTAGGTTTTGTATTTACTTGCCTGCCTGCGCCTGAGCGTAAGCTTTAAGGATAAGTGCCGCGTCGGAGGAGTCGATCGCGTCGTCGCTGTTATAGTCCGCAACGGACTTGTCAAGCGTGCTTGTGCCGCCTGCCTGAGCGGTCGCGTAGTCCTTGAGGATAAGAGCCGCGTCGCTTGAATCAACAGCACCGTCGTCGTTTACATCTCCAAGCTTTGCAGATGGCTGCGGAGGAGTCGGTATCTCGTCGTCGGAGAGCGCTCTGAGCCCAAATTCTGCGCTCTCACAGGAAACTCCTGCGTAGCTGAGTGCGCCCGAATTTACGGAGACTGTCGCTCCCTCCAAGCCGGAAGTGCTCTTAGGAGTGAGCATGAAGGTCATTGAAGCCTCGGTGCCGTTGCCCTCTTCCTTGACGGGAGCAATATCACACGGCACGACATTTCCGTCCTTGTCCCTGATGATAATGCTATCAGCGGTCATAGAGCTGTCAAGCATATGCTTTGAGAACTTCACAACCGCAGCTCCTGCGCCGTAGCCTGCGTCCGTTATCTCGGCAGGCTTGTTGCTCGTGAGCTTTATATTCACGTCGGTCTGTACGGGCAGAACAGGCAGCCACTCGGACTGCGCGTCCTCATAGCCCTCGCCAGAAATGCGTATCTGCCACATTCCCTCGGGAACGTCCCACGCAAACCAGCCTGAGTTGTCGGTTATCTGCGGATTGACTTGGTCATAGTCCTCGGCATTCCACTTGACAGCGTTACCGCTCTCGTCCTGATAGTATATCTCGGCGGTCACGTTCGCCACGGGGTTCGAGGGCAGCCACTCATAAGCGATACCGCTCGGGTCGATGAGAACATTCATTCTTGCGTCGTTTGTAATTGTAGAATCATCCAATATCAGTTTTTTCATCCAGCTGCTTACTGCGTCAATAGCCACGCCCGCAGCATAGACAGTGCCGATGATCGCCACAACTCCGAGAACTGTGGGGAGTATCGCAGCACCGCCTGCAATAACAACTGCTGCCTCTGTTATCGCTGAGCCTACCGCTGCTGAGCCTGCAAGAGTAACGGTCGCCTTTGCCATTGTTGTGCCTA
>ONNL01000187.1 GCA_900319195.1 uncultured Ruminococcus sp.
GATACAAAAAGCAACCGCAGAAAATGCCGTAAAATAGCGACTTTCTGCGGTCGGATAGTTTTGATTAGCAGAGGTGGATTGTATCAAGGGGTAAGAGAAAGGATTTTGCCGAGCCACCTTGATAGGGGAAAATTAAAATTTATATGGAATAATTAACGAGTGTAAGTAATAATTGAGAAGTGTATTGGGATAATTGAATGGTATGGGGATAATTGAAAAGTTTGGCGACATAATTTAGAAGATTTGAGAAGAGGGATATGTTTAATAGATGCACTGTCCCATTGAAATTTACATTCCTATTATAGCAGATATTTGCTGATTTGTCAAGAGTGAATCGGAATACTGAAAATTGTGAGGAGATGCGGTTCGTGCATTGCCTGTTTCAGCGCTGATAAAAAAAGAATAGCAGGCGACAAATGCTCTGCCGCTTATTGATTTACCTTAAACTCTTGCAGTATTATAAAAAAAATGATATAATAAGAGCATAAACAATATCGGAGGACAAAACAATGAAACTTATCATGCCCGATTATTGCAGGAAATTCAGGTGTATAGCGGATAAATGCCTTGACAACTGCTGTAACGGCTGGGGAATATATATCGACGACGAAACTCTTGAAGCATACAGAAACACCGAAGGAGATTTCGGTGAAAGGCTGAAAAACAATATTGATTTTGAAAAAAAGTGCTTCATGAACAACGGCTCGGGAAGATGTCCGTTTCTCAACAGACAAAACCTCTGCGACATCATCATAAAGCTTGGTGAGGACAAGCTTTGCAGTATTTGCAAGCGGCATCCGCGCTATTTTGAGTGGTTCAGCGATCACATCGAGGGCGGCATTGGTCTCTCCTGTGAGGAAGCTGCAAGGCTGATACTCGGCGCTGACGGATTCGGTTTATATTCGTGTGAAGCTCCTGCCGAGCTATGTGCCGAATCGGACACGGAACCGCAATACGACGAGCTTTATTTCAAATTCCTCTCAGGTGCAAGGAAAAAGATGATCGAACTCCTGCTCGACGAAAATGTACCTCTTGACACGTCCCTCGGAATGCTGACAGCCTATGCTGAGGAATTGCAGGAGCATACAGACAGATACCTTATCGACGATGTGCCCGACATAAAGGAGACGGACAAATCCCTCGACACAAGACGCGCTCTCAGAATCATGCGGAATGCTGTACCCGCAGACGAAGCACAGCGGAAATATCTGAGCGAGCTATGCGCTTTCTTCAAGGGTAAAAATGACCCCGAGACAATACACTCCGAGAATGAGAAGGAGCTCCGAAACACAGCCGTTTACTTCACTTGGCGCTATCTCATGAAATCGGTCTTTTCGGGAAATGTTTACCCGAGAATAATGTTTGCGGTATTCGGGACAAAAATAATCAACGCCATGTTCAACTACGAAATGAGACTCGGTGAACATCTCGGATTTGAGCAGAAATGTGCCATTGCAAAGCTATTTTCAAAGCTTATTGAATACAATGAGGATAATTTTTATCTTGTTATTGAGAATTACGAGTATTAGTTATTACTAATTCATATATTCTTTTATAAATCACCGAAATTGATTCTTGATTTCAGGGTGATCGTGTGGTATAATGTAATAAGAGAAAAAATGGCATAATGACAGTCTGCGCTCCTCTCATTTATTTTAGCATGACTTCATTAAATGAACAAACAGGATATTTGAGGTGCATTCAGTATGGAAATTAACAATGATAATGACCTGAGAACATATTATCAGCTGTTAAGTAAATTGATAACTGATTTTTCAGCAGGATATGTTGACAAAGATCAGAACAAAGAAAAAATATATGCAACTCTTACCGAGATATGCAAGTTTTTCCGCCTTTCAAAAGGCTCCACCCTCTTCTACAATACCGAGCACGATGAGAAAATAGGAAAGATAGACGAGGAATACATCTGCTATGAGGAAAAGAGTCCGAGTGAGCCTGTATACAGCTTCAGGAAGGTCGTAAAGGTAGGCGCTGTTGTCATCTGCACGGTCTACATGAAGGAGGGCGTAACTCCCCTCACCGATTACGAAAAGGGTAAGCTCCACGAGATAATGCTCCTCGTTACAAGCTTTGTTGCACTAAAAAGGATTCAGCGCATTATCGTTGACCTTACCTACGACGACGGCAACGGCTACAGCAATCTCCGATATTACCAGCGCTATCTGAATATCCTCAACGATAAGGGTATCATAAACGAGATGTTCGCTCTGCGCTATAATCTGAGACATTTCGCACTTGTGAATCAGGAGATAGGCAGGCAAGCTGCTGACCTTGTAATGAGGGCTCATTACAATAAGCTGCAGGAGATAGCAGGCAAAAACGGTGCTGTATGCCGTCTCGGCGGTGATAATTTTGTTGCGATATGCGAAAAAAATAAGCTGGAAGAGGTCGAAAACTTCCTCAGAGGCGCTCTTATCGAATATGACGACAGCCAAAACAAAATGCTTATTACATCAAGTGCAGGTCTGTTTATTATACCCGACGATTTCGTTATGCGGGACCATGACGAAATCATAAGCAAGATAGCTATCACCTCGCAGATAGCCAAAACAAGCGGTGCAGACCAGATAATCCGCTTTGAGAACGGTATGCTCGGCAAAAAGAGCAAGGAAATGTATATCCAGAATATCTTCCCTATTGCCCTTAAAAAAGAGGAATTCAAGGTATTCTATCAGCCGAAGGTCGATGTCGAAAACGGTCAGCTTGTAGGGGCAGAGGCGCTCTGCCGCTGGTTCAAGGACGGCGCTATCGTCTCCCCTGCTGAGTTTATCCCTGTCCTCGAAAGTACAACCGACATCTGCAAGCTCGATTTCTATATGCTCGACCACGTATGCAGAGACATAAGACGCTGGCTCGACAGCGGAAAAAATATCGTCCGCGTGTCCGTCAACCTCTCACGTAAGCACATGATGAACGTCAATCTGCTGAATGATCTTCTGGAGATCGTTGACAGGCACAGTGTTCCACATGAATACATCGAGATAGAGCTCACAGAAACTACTACCGACGTGGAATTCAAGGACATCAAGCGTGTCGTTTACGGTCTCCAGCAGGCAGGGATCTCAACTTCTGTTGACGACTTCGGTATCGGTTATTCGTCGCTGAACCTCATCAGAGCTGTGCCTTGGAATGTGTTGAAAATAGACAAGAGCTTTCTGCCAGTCGAGGAGGACGGCCGAGACAGCGTCCGAGGAATAATGTTCAGGAATGTTGTCGCTATGACTCAGCAGCTCGGCATGGAGTGTATCGCTGAGGGTGTTGAGACCGAAAGACAGGTAAATGTCCTCAGAGAAAACGGCTGTAAGATAGCTCAGGGCTTCTTCTATGACAAGCCGCTCCCCGTGAATGAATTCGAGGAGAGACTGAATGCAGGCAAATACGATATTTAATCTTTCATAAAAATAACGGCTGACTTTTATAAGGTCAGCCTTTTTTATTATTTATATAGTTTTCCCTGCCATGTGTCCAGCTCGGCAAGTCGCTTGTCTATGCCGCCCAGCACGGCGATCTTGTCCGCGCTCCACATGGGCGCAATGAGCTTTTTCTTGTCACCGTCACCTGTTATGCGCTCAATTACAGTCTCGGGCGGAAGGACTTCAAGCTGTCGGACTATTATATCAACATACTCCTTACGGGTCAGAAGCGAGAATTCATTTGAGGAATACATA
>ONNL01000189.1 GCA_900319195.1 uncultured Ruminococcus sp.
GAGGCTGTTGTAAAGGCTATCGCTGACGGCAAGGTAGCTAAGTATGTTACTGACTTTGCTGACGACGTTGTACTCGGTGTTGACGGCGTTATCGTGCTTCCTCATCTGGGCGCTTCAACTCCCGAGAGCGAGGACAACTGCGCTGTTATGGCAGCTCAGGAGCTTATCGACTATATCGAGAACGGCAACATCAGAAACAGCGTAAATCTTCCTAATGCTTCAATGGAGGCAGTAGGCACAAAGATCTGCGTTATCCACAAAAATGTTCCTACAACTATTGCTTCTATCACAACAGCAGTAGGCAACGAGGGACTCAATATCGAGAACATGGTAAACGCAAGCAAGAAGGACTTTGCTTACACAATGCTCGATGTTATCGGTGATGTTCCCGCAAGTGTTGAAGGCAAGATAAATGCTGTTGACGGCGTTATCAGAGTGAGAATAATCAAGAAGTAATTTCTGCATTATAAAGCGCCCTCTGAAAATGAGGGCGTTTTTTTATCGAAAGGAATAGAAAATGAATAAAAAGGAAACAGCTGAGATAAAGAAGAATTTCAGCGACAAAAGCGGATTTTTTATCATGGAGCGCGTGCTCACGGCTTTTGTTGACGCT
This sequence comes from uncultured Ruminococcus sp., assembly GCA_900319195.1. Lineage (GTDB taxonomy): Bacteria > Bacillota > Clostridia > Oscillospirales > Ruminococcaceae > Ruminococcus. The sequence goes on from ONNL01000189.1 coordinate 614, forward strand.
GAGAAAAACGTGCGCTGCCACAACGTCAACTCGTGCCTTACCATGCCCGTCGAGGAGCATGAGGTGTATGACGAGACACTGAAAAAGGTGCTCAACACAAATGTCGGCAAAAATTTCATGGAGTATGAGTTCCCGAATGAAGCCTACGACGAGGGCAAGCCGCAGGAGATACTCTACTCGCTGCTGAAGTCCGAACTGAAGGACGACCTCGCGTGTGAGAATTTCCTCAACCACATCGCAAACAACGCGGTCTATGAGGGACCCTTCTCGATAATCACCGCGTACTGCGTTTACACCATTCGCAAGAAGGACAAGAACGACGAGTTTGCCGAGGGCGAGGACGAGATATACAAGTATCTGCTCACGGCTATCTGCCCCGTAAAGACAAGCGCTGACGGCTTTATTTTCGACTCCGACAACAACGAGATAGCCAAGAAAACGAATACCGAGCTCATAATCAGCAAGGCGCCCTCGGATGGCTTCCTGTACCCTGTTTTCAGCAACCGCAGCAGCGACATCAACCATGTCATGTACTTCGCAAAGGCTGCAAACAAGCCGAATATCTCGATAATTGAGGACGTTCTCGGCTGTACCTTCGTTATGTCCGCGAATAATGAAAAGGAAAATTTCAAGAGCATAATGAAGAGCGTTGTCGGTGATGACCTCGACTATATGGTGATAAAGACCGTGAACGAGAAAATTCAGGAGGTCGTTGACGAGAATAAGGACGATACCGAGCGCACTGTTATCGACAATACCTCGCTCCGCGATATTCTCACGGATATCGGCGTTCCCGAGGAGAGAGTGAAAATGGTCGAGCCTGTGTACGAAAAGGTGTGCGGAAATGTCCCCCTCACCGCTTCAAACCTCGTCGAGAATAAGACCGTCCTCGCGTCACCCGGTATCACCGTGAATATTAAGCCCTCCGCGGCGGATAAGGTCAGAATGAGCGTCGTTGACGGTAAAAAATGCCTCCTTATCGACATAGACGACCCTACTATCGAAATCAACGGTCTCCCTGTAACAATGAACTGACCATGTGTTTATTCCGAAATACTCACATTTGACAGAGAATAGATATTATGGTATAATTCTGATATACAAAAAACACAGGGGAATATTTATGAAACACAACCGACTTATTGCAGGCATGCTTGCACTTGCAGTAATGGGAAGCGCAGCTGCATACGGCGGCGGTCACACAATGAGCAGTATCGTATCATATGCCTCGGAGAATGTTGAATACGATAACGTAAAATACTTGATAACCGACTCGGGCGAGGCTGTTGCCAGGGGATACACAGGAAGTCCTGAAAGGATAATAATAGACTCCTACATACTTGATTCTCAGAATAGAAAGATACCTGTCAAGTACATAGGTGAGGGCGCATTTGCAAATTGTGAGACTGCAACAAGCGTTGAGATACCCTCAACGGTAGAGAAAATAGGTCAGAATGCGTTCAAGCGCTGCACGGGACTTACAAGCGTAGTTATCCCCTCAAATGTCGAGTCCATAGGCAATTATGCATTTGCATACTGCTTCGAGATCAGTCATATAACCTTCAGCACGGGACTCAAGACGATCGGCTTTGAGGCTTTCTTCTGCGATCTTTCGCTCCTTGATGTGAAGCTGCCGTCAACTGTTTCAGAGATAGGCAACGGAGCTTTCGGTGCGTGTGATTCGCTCAGAGCACTGACTATACAGAACAAGGCGTGCACTATTTTCAACAGCGGCGAGGTCGTATATAACGACAAAGTGGACTCGGGCTGCAGGTACAAGGGCTGGCTTTTCGGTGAGCCGCGCTCGACTACTGAAAGCTATGCAAAGGCATACGGCTATACCTTCCTGCCGATAGGAGCAGCAACGGGCGACGTTAATTTCGATTATTCCTGTGATTCCTCTGACGCGGCACTTGTGCTCAAGTATTACTCGCAGGTTCAGGCTAAACAGACTACGAGCTTCACGGCTAATGCAAAGGCTATGGCAGATTACAATGCTGACGGAGCGATAGACTCCTCCGACGCTGCACTGATACTCAGGACGTATGCCAATAATCAGTCAAAGTAATAAAAAACAGCATTCAGAGCGGCAGATATGCCGCTCGTTGATTTATGCGGAAGGGGACAAATAATGAAGAAGATAATTTCAGGCATACTCGCCTGCACAATACTCGGCTGCTGGGCGGCTTCAACTCGGATGCCGCTTAACAGCCATGGCTCATATGCGGATGGTTTCAATGAACACGACCCCGACGCTTACACGGTGACTGACGGAGGCATCACCTTCGAGAAGAACTGGGACATGATGGTAGTTACCGATATAGACAATTCGCTCGTTGAATGCAATATCCCGAGCAGTGTTGACGATCTGCCTGTCAGAACACTCTTCTTTGCACTTGACGGCTGTTCGTCGCTGAGATCGCTGTATATTCCGGGGACTGTCAATGAGATAATAGGTACCTTTAATGACTGCACCTCGCTTGAGACATTGAAGATAGGCGAGGGCGCAGAGTCCTTTGCAACATCATTCCACCACATTTATTCGCTGAGATCAGTCACACTGCCGAGCACTATCAGGGAGATACCATATACTCAATTCACAGGGTGCTCTAATCTCAGCAACGTAAATATGTCGGACAATGTTGAAAAAATAGGCGTCTCGGCATTCTCAAACTGCACATCGCTGACCACCGTTGATCTCCCGAGCAATCTGAAATCACTGGGGGAGTATTCCTTTGCGTACTGTCCTGCGCTTACTTCTGTAACTATCCCCGACGGCATCACAAGTATCCCTAAGCAAGCATTTTTTAAAGATGAATCCCTTAAAACACTGAAAAATGGAAAGAATATCGTAACGATCGAGAATTCGGCTTTTTGGGAAACGGGGCTCGAGACACTTGTTCTGCCCGAGAGAGTAAGAACTATCGGGGATGCTGCATTCGCTAACTGTAAGGATCTGACAACGCTCAAGCTCAATGATCGGCTTGCTGTTATAGGCGAGAGTGCGTTCAATGGCTGTGAAAAGCTTGAAAGAGCAGTGCTGCCCGAGAGCGTTACAAGTGTCGGAGAATGTGCATTCTGGCTCTGTGATGAGCTAAAGGAGATAGCCGTTCTGAATCCTAAGTGCAGTCTCAATAAGTTCACAAGAAGAGGAAATCATACTATTACCATGTACGGCTATGACGGCTCGACAGCCGAGGAATACGCAGCTGCATACGACTATATCGTTTTTAAGTCGCTCGGACCCATGCCGAAAAAGCCGGGTGATGTCAACGACGATTTCAGTGTTGATTCTCCCGACGCGGCAATGATACTCAAGCACTATGCTCAGATGCAGGGCAGCGGCAAGGCTTATCTCTCTGACGAGCAGAAAGCTGTCGCAGATTACAATGCTGACGGAGCGATAGATTCCTCCGACGCGGCAATGATACTTAAGACATACGCCACAAATCAGGCAGGCTGACGGAAAACTGAAAATGCTGACACTCCGACCGATATGACAGCACCGCACGTCATGTCGGTCGTTTTTTGCGTGATGAAAATATCCGCTTGCCTTTTTTTCATTTATGTGTTATACTATGTGTGTATCAAAATCGGAGGTGCGCTATGAACGGAAAACTTTTGGTCATCGAGGGACTCGACGGGAGCGGCAAGGCTACCCAGACGGGAAGGCTTTTCACGGAGCTTCAGACTCGCGGCGATGATGTCATGAGGGTGTCGTTCCCTGACTATGACAGCGATTCCTCGGCACTTGTCAAGATGTATCTCGGCGGCGAATTCGGAAGCGACCCGAATGACGTGAACCCCTATGCCGCTTCAAGCTTCTATGCGGTGGACAGGTTCGCAAGCTATGCGAAAAACTGGAAGGACTTCTATCTCGGCGGCGGTATCGTCATTGCTGACAGATACACGACCTCAAACGCTATCCACCAGTGTGCGAAGCTCCCCGAGGAAAAATGGGACGAATTCCTGCACTGGCTCTTCGATTACGAATACAGGCTCATGGGAATACCAGTGCCTGAAAAGGTCATTTATCTGCGCGTTGACCCTTCAGTGAGTCAGGAGCTCATGGACAAACGATACAGCGAAAACGGCGGCAAGAAGGATATCCACGAGGCTGATGTCGAGTACCTCAGACGCGCAAGGACTGCCGCGGATCACTGCGCGAAAAAGCTCGGGTGGTGCACGATAGAGTGCGTCGAGAATAATGCCATGAAGTCTGTGGACGAGATATTCGGTGAGGTGCTGAGTACAGTCGGCAGGATATGACAGATTACGGTAAAAAGAACGCACCCTCTGCGTTGACAGGGTGCATAAGTGAATGTATAATGTGAGTGAGGTGAGAATATGAGAGCAAAGGGTATCAAGAATATCGCGGAAAACCGCAAGGCAAGACACGATTACTTCGTGCTGGAATCCTATGAGGCAGGCATCGAGCTTGTCGGCACGGAGGTGAAGTCCATAAGGACGGGCAGCGTTAACCTCAAGGACGCGTGGTGCTCGATAGACAGGGGCGAGCTCTATGTGCGCGGTATGCACATCTCCCCATACGAAAAGGGAAATATCTTTAACCGCGACCCTATGCGTCCGCGTAAGCTCCTCATGCATAAAAAGGAGATAAACCGCCTCTACGGTACGCTTAAACAGGAGGGACTTTCGCTCATTCCGCTGAGCCTTTACTTTAAGGACTCACGCGTCAAGGTGCAGCTCGGTCTCTGTAAGGGTAAAAAACTTTACGATAAACGCGCTGACGCTGCAAAACGTGACGCTAAACGCGAGATCGACCGCGGTCTGAAAACTCGCAATCAGTGAGAGTTTTGTGGGATTATTCGGGGGAACCCTTTGTCTCAAAAGGGTTTCCCCCGAGCTCCTTTCCTAATACTTTAGTTTGAAATTTTCTCCCCATATAGCACCATTGTTAGTTTTTTAAGACTGCAAGTCTTTTTAGGTGCCATATGGGGAGAAAA
>ONNL01000190.1 GCA_900319195.1 uncultured Ruminococcus sp.
ACAGACAGTTCCCGAGAAGAAGCCTGTTGAAGCTCCGAAGCCGACACAGACAGCTCCCGAGAAGAAGCCCGTTGAAGCACCCAAGCCGACACAGACAGCACCCGAAAAGAAGCCTGTTGAAGCACCCAAGCCGACACAGACAGCTCCCGAAAAGAAGCCTGCCGAAGCTCCGAAGCCGACACAGACTGCTCCCGAGAAGAAGCCTGTTGAAGCTCCCAAGCCGACACAGACAGCTCCCGAGAAGAAGCCTGCCGAAGCTCCCAAGCCGACACAGACAGCTCCCGAGAAGAAGCCTGCCGAAGCTCAGAAGCCGATACAGACAGCTCCCGAGAAGAAGCCTGTCGAAGCTCCGAAGCAGGCACAGAGCAGTGCTGACGATTTTGAGATAAAAGACCGTGTGCTCGTCAAGTACAAGGGACACGCAGAAAAGGTCACCATTCCCTCATCTGTCATCAGAATAGGCGACAACGCATTCGAGAAGAACCTCGAGCTCAAGGAGCTCGTTATCTCGGACGGAGTCGATGAAATAGGCGGATATGCGTTCTGGAAGTGCAAGAATCTTGAAACTGTTGAGATTCCGAGAAGTGTCAGAAAGATCGGCGCATGGGCATTTAGAGGCTGTGAGAAGCTCGAAGTTATAGACATTCCCGAGGGCGTTGCACTTATTGACGAGGCTGTATTTGCGGAGTGCAAGAGACTGAGGTCAGTCAATATCCCGAACAACGTCTCCGACATCAGACCGTTTGCATTCTCTGGCTGTGAGAACCTCACAAGGATCAACATCCCGATGGCTGTCACCATGATAGGCAAGTACGCATTTTCTGGCTGTACCAATCTTTCGGACATTAATCTCCCCGAGGGACTCCGCGAGATTAGCGAGCACACATTCGCACAGTGCTCAAATCTTTCGTCGATAAAGATACCGAACACCGTCAAGACCATTGGCGAGTTTGCATTCAGGGATTGCGTTTCACTCGTATCGCTCGATATTCCTTCGACTGTCACTGCTGTTGACGGCTTCAGCGGCTGTACGGGACTTATCATGATAACCATTCCGAGAGGTGTAACATCTATCGGTGATTTCAGCGGATGTACGAACCTCGAGTACATAAGCATTCCCGATACTGTAAAAAATGTCACGACTACATTTAATGACTGCCCGAAGCTCAAAAAGGTCGATTGGTCGAATATGACGGACGAAAACCGCATACACTTCCCCGTACTCAACAAGCAGGTCATCGAGGACCGCAAGCTTGAGGGCAAGTGCCAGTACTGCGGCGGCGATTTCAAGCTCATCACAAAGACCTGCAAAAACTGCGGAAAGAAAAAGGATTATTAATGAGAAAAGCTCTGCTCATGCTGACCTGCGCTGCTGTCATAGCGGCGTCAGTCGGATGTGAAAAGAAAGAAAAAAAGGCTGTGTCAGATACGGCACCCGAGACAACTGCCGCTTTCACGGAGACCTCCACAGCGGCGACAACTGCGGAAGCAACTACCGCGGAGGCTGATACCACAGTCCCCGAAGCTGCGGCGGCTGAGGAGCCTGCAACGAAAGCCGCAGGCGACGATTCCAAGTACACCGAAAGCATGGACATCGCACGCGACTTCTACAAGGCATACATCAACAAGGACGCGGCGGCGGTCTATGATATGTTCAGCAAGGAGGAGATGGAGGCTTACTACAAGGTCATTGCTCCCACGCTGGACGGAAAGGCTCCGAATGAGGTGTTCAAGCGCTCGGTGGTCGAGAAGGCAATAAGCGACTCGATGAAGGCTGTCGGCGATATAATGCAGAGCTATGCCGATACCGAAAACGATAAGTGGTCGGTGCTCATATCCGAGGAGAACATTCGGGACATCAGTCAGGATGACCTCGACGGCTTCAACAAGGACTACGGTACGTCGTTCAAGAGTGCTGTGCAGTGCCGATATATGTTCTATCAGGACGACACGAACGGACAGGCATTCACGGGAAATACGGCTTCATTCCTTGAAAAAGACGGCAAGTGGTATCTCTCGTTCTCACAGCTCATACAGTCTGACCTTTACCAGTATATCTATATGGAATGAATCGGAGGGACAAGATGAAATATACACAGGGCAGTTATATAATTGCTGAGAAAACGGCTATTGCACGCGAGATATACAGCTTCACGATAAGCTGTCCCGAGGTCGCACAGGCGGCTTCGGCAGGACAGTTCGTGCATATCCGCGCAAACGGCTTTACGCTCCGCAGACCTGTTTCTATCTGCGGCATTGACAAGGAAAACGGTACACTGAGGATAGTTTTTGAGGTGCGCGGCGACGGTACTGCGGAGATAGCAAGGCTCAACAAGGGCGACCTCATTGATATGCTTGCACCTCTCGGTCACGGCTTCACTATCGACAAGAGCTTCAAAAAGGCAGTGCTTGTCGGCGGAGGGATCGGCACGCCGCCAATGCTCTCTCTTGCGGCTGAGTACGGCAGCAGAGCAACGGCAATAAGCGGCTTCAGGAGCGCAAATGCTGTTATTTTACAGGACGACTTCAAGAAATTCGGCGCGGAGACTGTTCTCTGTACGGACGACGGCTCGCTCGGTATTCACGGACTTGTTACCGCTCCCCTTGAGGACATTATGAAAGAGGGCGGAGTTGACGCGGTTTATGCCTGCGGACCAATGCCCATGCTCAAGGGAGTTGCAAAGATATGCAGTGAAAACGGAGTTTTCTGCGAAATATCCCTTGAGGAGAGAATGGCTTGCGGTGTAGGAGCCTGTCTCGGCTGCGCGTGCAGGACAAAGCGCAACGACGAGGAATACTTTGCCCACGTCTGCAAGGACGGTCCCGTTTTCAATGCTGAGGAGGTGCTCTGGTAATGGCTGACTTATCTGTAAATGTGTGCGGAGTTGACTTCAAGAACCCGATAATCCCCGCTTCCGGAACATTCGGCTACGGCAGGGAATACGAGGAGATGTATCCGCTCTCAAAGCTCGGCGGAATATCCACCAAGGGTACGACTCTCCATAAGCGTACGGGAAATATCGCTCCGAGAATTGCTGAGACTCACTCGGGTATGCTCAATTCGGTCGGACTTCAGAACCCGGGTATCGACTATTTCATCAACACCGAGCTTCCGAATCTCATGACGAAGGGAACTGTCATAATCTCGAACTTTGCAGGCGCTTCCATTGAAGAGTGCGCTGAGGCTGCGGCAAAGCTTGACGAGACCGATGTGCATATGCTCGAGCTGAACATCTCCTGCCCGAATGTAAAGCAGGGCGGAGCAGCCTTCGGTACGGACTGCAATATTGCCGCACAGGTGACTGCCGCGGTGAGAAAGGCTACGAAAAAGCCGCTTATCGTTAAGCTCTCACCAAACGTTACGAGCATAACGGACATTGCAAAGTCGGTCGAGGCGGCAGGTGCGGACGCTGTCTCGCTTATAAATACGCTCCTCGGCATGAGGATAAATATCAACAACCGCCGCCCGATACTGCACAATAATGTCGGCGGAATGAGCGGTCCTGCGGTATTTCCTATCGCTGTACGCATGGTATGGCAGGTCGCAAATGCTGTCAATATTCCGGTAATCGGTATGGGCGGAGTTTCAAGCGGAAGGGACGCAATTGAGATGATGATGGCAGGTGCCTCGGCAGTACAGGTCGGAGCGGCTATCTTCACAGACCCATATGCTCCGATAAAGATAATCGACGAGATGAACGAGTGGCTCGACAGCAAGGGTATCAGCTCGGTCAGGGAAATAATCGGCACAGTACAGCCGTGGTGAGCAAATGAAGAAAATAGTTATGTGTGCTTCTGCGGTGATGTTTATAGTTGCCTTCATGGTGATGTGCGCCGACGGCTACCGCCTGTTCAAGCTGCGTGATAAGAGCAGGGTGAGGGCTGAGATAACCTCAATTGGTACACCCGATGGCGATGTCTACGGCACATTCAAAGACCCGAGCGGAGAAATACACAAGGAACATTTTCTCTATTCGCTTGTCTACGCAGGAAATGGTGTCAACACCGAGAGATTCATCGGCAGAAAGGTGACGGTGCTGTACGACGAGGACACGGGAGAATGCTCATATTACGGCATAGGAAACATCATGATATGCGCTATCCTGTGTATCACATCAGCACTTTTATTCAGATTCACACTGAAAAAGATCAGGAGGCAGAATGGTAATAATGTCAGTTGATTTCGGTGATGCGAGGACGGGGATAGCTGTCTGCGGAAAGAGCGAGCTTATCGCCTCGCCCGTCACCGTCATTGCCGAAAAGGACTTTGATGAATGTATAAAAAAGACCGCTGCACTTGCAAAGGAGCAGCGGGCACAGGAGATAGTTGTCGGATTCCCGAAGAATATGGACGGGACCGTCGGTGCAAGAGCTGAAAAGTGCAGGCTTTTTTCGGAAAAGCTTGCGGAGCTGACCGACTGTCCCATAAAGCTCTGGGACGAGCGGAATACTACTGTTTCCGCTCACAATGCGCTCAACGTCACGAACACCCGCGGAAAAAAGCGCAAGGCTGTCGTGGACGCTGTTGCGGCAGTGATAATCCTCGAGAGCTATCTTGAATACCGCAGAAATACGGGAGCGGTCACATAAAGACCGACTTTATATCACTGAGCAGGGAGCCTGCGGAATTGAGAGTCTTTCTGGCATTGCGCTTCATGCTCATCTTTTTCATTGGACCTGCGGCACTGAACACATAGTATGCAAGACCTGCGACTGTGCCTGCCGCGATGCCCTTTGTTACGGACTTCATGTCCATGCTGTCACCTCATTTCACAGACTGCCGCGGCGGACTGTCTGTGTGATCCGGGAGAGTTCTCCCATGATTATTTTTCGCTGCAAATCAGGATTTATTCAGAGGTAAAAATGCAAAATCTTAACATAGTCCTTGTTGAACCGCAGATACCGCAGAATACAGGGAATATCTCGCGGACGTGCGCTGTTACGGGAGCAAGGCTTCACCTTGTCAGACCGCTCGGATTCGAGGTCGATGACAGGCACCTCAAACGCGCAGGACTCGATTACTGGGACAAGCTTGACATCACGTATTATGACGGGCTCGATGATTTTTTTGCGCGGAACAGGAACGGTAAATTTTTCTATTTCACGACAAAGGGACGCACTGTCCACAGTGAAATGGAATATCCCGATAATGCGTATCTTGTTTTCGGACGCGAGGACAAGGGACTTCCCGAGGAGCTGCTGTATGCAAACCCCGACAGCTGTGTGCGTATCCCAATGCGCCCCGAGCTGAGAAGCCTCAACCTCTCAAATTCCGCAGCGATAGCGGTGTACGAGGTGCTGCGGCAGTGGGACTATCCCGATCTTACACGCGAGGGAAGGCTCACGAAGTTCGTATGGTGAGCAGGGGACGGCTCATATACTCGGAGCAGTTATCCTTAACTGTATTATAGTCAACGTCAAAAATAATTCGACGTTGACTATAAAAAATGATTTAAAGTGCCTTGCAGATACGCAAATCAAAGATTTGCTCCC
>ONNL01000196.1 GCA_900319195.1 uncultured Ruminococcus sp.
CTGCGTCCTTTGTAGCCTGTCTCTGTGAGTCTGTGAAGTAAGCAGGAACTGTGATAACAGCCTCTGTTACAGGCTCACCGATGTAAGCCTCTGCGTCAGTCTTGAGCTTCTGGAGTATCATAGCTGATATCTGCTGAGGAGTGAAATCCTTTCCGTCAATAGATACCTTATAATCAGAACCCATGTGTCTCTTGATAGAAGAAACAGTTCTGTCGTGGTTTGTTATAGCCTGTCTTTTAGCGACCTGTCCGACGAGTCTCTCGCCGTTGTTTGTGAATGCAACAACAGACGGTGTAGTTCTTGCACCCTCGCTGTTGGGGATAACTACTGCGTTGCCGCCTTCAACGACTGCTACGCATGAGTTTGTTGTACCAAGGTCAATACCGATTATTTTTCCCATGATGATTACCTCCTGAGTAAATCAAATATCTTCGTTAATGTAAATATATATGTCACAGCATATCCTATATAGCAACTGCCACCATTGCGGGACGTATGAGCTTATCTCCGAGCTTATAGCCCTTCTGATATACCGCACATACGTGGTTGCTCTCATAGTCTGTGCTTTCCTGCTGGCTTATGGCGTTGTGCACCTTCGGGTCGAATTCCGCCCCGAGCGATTCTACCTCCTCAACTCCGAGCTTTGTAAGAACGTCCTTGAGTTGATTGAATATCATCAGCATACCGTTTTTGTAATTTTCGTCCGTGCACTCTGATTCTACCGAGCGCTCGAAGCTGTCCATCACAGGCAGTATGCCCTCAACGCACTTTGCAGTAGCATTGCCATAGGTCTCTATCTTTTCCTTTGAGGTGCGCTTGCGGTAGTTGTCATACTCCGCGAAGAGTCTCACGTATTTCTCGTTTGCCTCTGCAAGAGCGTCCTCAAGGTCAGAATACTGTGAGGCGGTGTCGTTGTATTCGCTTGCCGCCGCGTCGTCATCATCTGTCTCAGCTTCAGGATTCTCCGTCATTTCAATATCGGGAGCTTCCTCTTCGGCTTCGGCAGCATTCTCAGCCGCAGTGTCGATATCACGGTTTTCTTCCATCGTCATATCTCCTTTCTATGTCTCTTTATTGCCATCTGTATCGGGCAGCACAGTCTCGGCGGTGTCGTCCGACATAAGATAGGAAATTTTCTGTGTAAGATACTCCACATACGGAATTATCTTCTTGTAATCAACTCTCACAGGACCTATAACTCCGAGAGAGCCGACGTCCTTACCGTCCTTGCAGTATTTCGAGACGATGAGACTTGAGTTGCCGATAGCGAAAGTATCGTTCTTCGAGCCGAATTTCACCTGTATTCCGCTGAATGTATCTTCAAGCAGTGAGGTGAGTTCGCTTTTATGTTCAATGAATCTTACGACTTCCATTTTGTCAAGCTCGTCGAATGAGAGGAGGTTCTCACTTCCGCTCAGTGTGAGATGTTCCTGCATAAGATCTCCCGATAGCTCGCTTATTCCCTTTACAAGCGGGGAGAGCGAAACCATATAGGCGCTTACCGCAGCGACCATCCTATCGAACATTTCCTCCGACAAGTCCTCTACGGAGACACCGTTGAGATTCTCTTCAATATAATGAGTGAAGAAGTCGAGCTGTTCGTGGTTGAGGTCGAATTCAAGTCTGCAAGCCTTGTTTTTAATGCTTCCGTTAGAGGTTATGAGAAGTATCACATAAACTCTGCGCCCCGTCGGTATGACCTCTACCTTTGAGATGACCGAGAATTTCGGAGTATTGTTCGTGACAACAGCCGCGCAGTGAGTTATTTCTGTGAGAGCTGTTGCAGCGTTCTGTATCAGAAGCTCCTCGGGAGTGTCCCTGTCACCGAGCATACTGTCTATCCTTGCCTTTTCTTCATCACTGAGAGTAGGCAGATCCATAAGCTCGTCGATGTAAAGTCTGTAGCCGAGGAATGTGGGGATCCTTCCCGCAGATGTGTGAGGCTGTTCGAGATAGCCGAGCTGTTCAAGAGCAGCCATGTCATTTCTAATGGTAGCTGCTGAGACGTTGATGCCGCTGAGCTTTGAGATAGCCTTTGAACCGACAGGCTCGCCTGTTCTTATATATTCGTCAACCACAGCAGCAAGAATTTTCAGCTTTCTGTCGTTCACGATACACACAACCTTTCATCTTTTTAGCACTCTCTATCTCTGAGTGCTAATTATAATTTATCACTATTATGCCTCTTTGTCAAGGGTTTTATGCATTTTCGGCACTTTCAACAAATTGTATAATTGATATGGTACTCAATTAGCAAACATTTTGGCAGATTTTACATCATAAATAACGTTCTATTGAAGGAACCACCTTTTGAGAAATGGTTTTCCTCAAACTCCATTCCTAAAACTTTCGCTTCAAGAAAAAATGTGGGAAGTATCCTCCTCAGAATACTTCCCACTATGGAACGTATAAACTTCTATACTATCATCTTGTTTATTTTACATTGACAGCTGAATGATTAGATATTTTTAACAGCCTTCTCTTTTTTCTTTATATGTTTTTTTACTTTCTTAAGAATAAATCCGAGAAGAAGCTCACCTGCTGCTATGCAGAGTGTGATAACTGCGAACGGCATGAGTACATTTCCGCAGACATAGAATGCTATCTCGCCTGTGAACACATAAGCCACTGAGCAGCCTGCAAGTACAGCAAGACCGACAAGGAGCATTATCACTCCGCTTATGTAGAGCGCGTTTCCGATAAAGCCTGTAACATAGCGTCCGCGTCTGTCAACGGCTGCTATGATGAGTATGAACATGAGCAGTGCCAATGCAACGATAATGCCTATTGTGAGGTAGGAGAACGCATACTTGATGTTCTGGAGGTCGAAGCCTGCCTCGTCGTTCCACTTATCTACGGAGAGGTTCTCGTCGAAGTCGCTGTCGTTCAGGTTATCGGCAATGTCGTCAAGTGCGGAGGAATCAAAGAAGTAATCGAACTCGTCCTCTGCTATCCTGTTGTTTGAATTGTCACCGAAGAAGTCCTGAGCGAAGTCCTCGGAGGTGATCGACGGGTCGTCGCCCTCGCCGCTGATTATGTAATCGACATAGCTGCTTACCTTATCGCCTGCATACTCAAGGATATTTGTCTGAGAGAGGTACTTCTTGAACGAAGTCTTGTTTGCTGCCCAGTCACTTACCTTGCCGATGCCGCCCATTTTATATATGTTGTTTGAGAGCTCGTCGCCGTCGAATTCGGCGCTGAGAACGATGTTCTTGTCAAGCTCCTTTACGCGAGAGCCGAGAATCTCACCCGTTGCTCCGAATTTAAGCGCGATGAGGATACCCGACGTGATGAGGAACAGTATCGAGAAGAAGGTGAGCAGTCCTGCACCGAAAAGTCTGCCTGCGCCGACCTTTGCGGGAGCGGTGTCCTGAACGGGAGCTTCTGCCTGTGCGCCGCTGAACTGCGGCTCCTGAACGGGCTCGGGCTGACTGTTGAATGCGAATCCATCGTCAGCAGGGTGAACAGGCGGTATAGGTGCGGTGTTTTCAAAAGGTACTTCGGGCTCTGTGTTGCTGAAAAGCTCGCCGCTTTTTGAGGCGTCGGGATTTCTGAGCAGCGGCTCATTGTCCGCATCAAAGTCGGGCGTAACAGCAGGAGCGATGTCCGTCGGTGTCTCCGCAGGGGAGGGAGCTTCTTCCGTTATATCGGAGCTGCTGCCGAAATCAAAGTCGGGCGTAACAGCAGGAGCGATATCAGTCGGTATCTCCGCAGGGGCAGGAGCTTCCTCGGGTATATCCGTGCTGCTGTCAAAGTCGATTATGGGAGCGTCGGCAGGAGTGAAGTCCGTCGGTGTCTCCGTGATGTTATCCGTGGGAGCTTCCTCAGTGAAGGGCTCCGTTGAAAATGTGTCCGTGCTTTCTGCCGCCTCCTGAATCGGTTCCTCGGGGATGATCCCTTCAGCTTCGGTGGGAGCGGTTTCCTTTATAGTCTCTGTAACAGGCTGTGCATTGCTGAAGTCGAAGCCGCAGTGAATGCAGAATTTAGAGCCGTCCTCGACCTGCTTGCCGCATGATGTACAAAACATTATCCAGACCTCCTTAGTTTTTGATCCCGCAGTTTTCCGCGGAACATTCTATATCATATTTAACATTATATACCATTATTACAAAGATGTCAACCTGAATTTTCCACACGTATACAACAAAAAGGACGCCCGATAGACACGGACGTCCAAATATTGACATAATAAGCTTTTAAGCGACTTACTTTTTGTTGCTTTCTTTGAGAAGGTCTCTGATCTCTGTGAGGAGCTTCTCTTCCTTTGTAGGCTCAGCAGGCTTCTCTTCTTCCTTCTTCTTGCCGATTGACATAAGAGCATTTACGCCCTTCATAAGAAGGAAAATGCAGAATGCCATGATGATGAAGTTGATAACTGCTGTAAGAAAATGTCCCCAGTTAAGAGCCTGACCTGTGTCACCGAGCTTGATCCTTCCTGCTACCTCAGCACCGCCTATGCAGGCGATGAGCGGGTTGATGAAATCCTCGGTGAATGCTGTTACGATGTCAGAAAACGCAGCACCGATGATAACACCTATTGCAAGCTCCATTACATTGCCCTTGAGTGCAAAAGCCTTGAATTCTTCAAAAAACTTTTTGATAAATCCCTTTTTTTCCATGTTTAACTTCTCCTTTGTACGTTATGTAGTTCTTTTATCAAAGATCCGGAAGCCCGGGTATCTCTGCGGTGTTATTTCCCGATCTTACGGTCTTTCTTGCCTGCATATAGTCGGGAAGCTCTATTGCGTCTATTTCATCATTATATGAATTCTTTTTCTTGGGAAGTGCCTCAACAGCATAGTCTGCTTCTGACATCATTGAGGTCTTATGCTCGCGGACGTATGCCTCGAGCTCACTCGGGTCTGCTGTACCTGCCGAGCCCATGAAGTCGGAGTGCTTTATCTTGCGGTTCTCAGCAAGGTCACTTGCGTTTACCTCTGCGGTAACGCCCATTATGTCCTGAGTCTTTTCGTGTACATTCTGTTCAAGCGTATCCGCATCAACGGTATCAGCCTGACGCATATAGAATTTATTGAACTTATCTACATCATTGTGAGCAAGCTTTGAAGCGTCAACGAGCGGAGTATCGCCCATATAATCGACCTTCTTGTGCTCGAACCGCTTAAGCTGACCCATATCCGCACTTGCGGCGGAGATAGAGTCCATATTGTCGTTGTGCTTGCCGAAGAAGTCACTGCTTGCGTCGTTATCGTGGTGCTCGGTAGCCTTGCCGCCGTCGAAGAATGCCCAGAAATCATCAGGGACATCAACGCGCTCTTCCTTTTTCGGTTCCTCGGGAGCCGCCTGCGGCTGAGGAGGTGTACCGTAAGGTGTCTGCATCTGAGGCATACCCTGCGGATACATCATAGGCTGAGCCTGAGCGTAGATCGGAGTACCGTTCTGGTCGTAGCCGACTATCTGCGGCTGAGCGTACATCATGGGCTGAGCCTGAGCGAAAACCGGGGTACCGTTCTGGTCATAGCCGACTATCTGCGGCTGAGCGTACATCATGGGCTGAGCCTGAGCGTAGATCGGAGTACCGTTCTGGTCGTAGCCGATGATCTGCGGCTGCTGTGGAACCATGCCCTGCATCTGCGGCATTCCCTGCATACCCTGCGGCTGCTGCGGAGGCATACCCTGCATCTGCGGTATTCCCTGCATACCCTGCGGCTGCTGTGGAGCCATGCCCTGCATCTGCGGCATACCTTGCATAGCGGGCATACCGTATGGCATTCCCGGCATACCCTGCATATTCGGCTGCTGAGGCTGATTACCGCGCGGAACAGCTATACGGTCAGCGTCAAGCTTTGGTATGAACGGCTCATCGAAGCTGCTGAAATCAAATTCCTCGTCTGTATCATTGAGCTCATCGGCAGTGTAAAGGTCCGATGAAGTCCCTGTTGGTGCAGGGGTATCACTAATTTTGAATGTACCTCCGCCTATTTTAAATCCGCTCTTATCGTCCTCGGAGTAATCGTCCTCCGAATGATATCCGCCCATATCGACCTGTTCATAGTTGACCTTGGCGGGATCCTCAAGGTTACATCCACACTTCACGCAGAATTTAAATTTAGGCTGATTTTCGGTACCGCACTGTGGACATATCATGAAAATCAACTCCTTTATAAGATAGTAACCCTATATATCACTATTTTTTTCATATTCCCTCTCTTTGAGACCTCAAGCAGCCGAAAGGTTAAAACGGCGCAGTTTCCCCAAAGCCTCACTTTAATTATAACATCATATTCGTTCTATTGCAAGAGTTTTTTAAAAGATTGTGCAAATAGTGGCAAAAGAACCACATTTTTTGTGCAAATTTGATGTTTGCTTGAAAAACAAACTATTACTTTGTAAAATCATTAAAAGGTATATAGAGGATGCCAAATTTATGTTTTGCACATATTCGACTTGAATTTTCATGAATTTATTTGTCATTGTGACAAATATGCAGGCACAGACCTATATTTTCAGAATAATATGTGCTATAATACTTTTGTATAATTTCGATGTAGAAATAATGCCGAAAGAAAAATAAATATTTACGGCGAAAGTCTGCGGCGGACTGCCGCGGCGGAACGGAGATAAAAATGGCAAAGAAAAAACTGAGCAAAGAAGAAAGCATACAGAAAACCAAAAATTTCACCGAGCTTGTGATATGCGCCTGCATTCTTGCGGTAGGCGGATTTTTCATCGGCAAGGCTGTGAAGAACACCGAGACTGTCAAGGTGTCGGAATACTACGATAAGCAGCAGGTCACAGAGGCGACAACAGCTGCTCCCGAAGCGGAGGACCCCGATAAAATAATATTCGAGAACACCTCGGTCAATACCAAGGACAAGTTCAGGGGCGACCTTATCCTCGTAAATGAGGACCACAAGTATTACAGCACGGGCGACGAGGACCTCGTAAGCGTCACCGAAAAGAACAACGAGAACGGTATCGACTATTTCTCGGGCGTTGACGAGGAGGCTCACGGCGCAATGACCGTCCGCAGCGTCGTCTACGAAAATATGAAGAACATGATAACCGATTTCTACAATAATACGGGTCTCACGGATCTTATTATCTACGGCGGCTATCGCTCGACTGAATTCCAGCAGGAGCTGTATGATGCCGACCTCGCAGAGACAGGCGCAGAGGACTCCACAAGAGTTGCAAAGCCCGGCTACAGCGAGCACGAATCGGGATATGCCTTTGATTTCACCCTTGCCGATACCTACGACTACGATGGCACGGGCGAGTACGCATGGTTCACGGAAAACTGCTGGAAGTACGGCTTCGTTCTCCGCTACCCCGAGGGCAAGGAGGAGATAACCAAGATCCAGTACGAGCCGTGGCATTTCCGCTATGTAGGCGTTGTTCACGCAAAGTATATGACCGAGAATGACCTCACCCTCGAGGAGTACACCGACCTTCTCCGTACAAAGTACATCTACGGCAGCGACCGCCTGAAATACAGCGACGACAAGACGAATTATGAGATATACTTCGTTGCGTCCGACGACAGCGCGGATACAACAGCTGTTCCCGTTCCCTCGGGCTGTGAATATACTATCTCGGGCAATAATATCGACGGCTTTGTGGTTACAGCAGATGTCGGAACTCCGGAGACATCGTTTACTGATGATACTGC